>CAYTRM010000150.1:0-6807 GCA_964440225.1 uncultured Thermoleophilia bacterium
GCCGGTGCGTCCCACGGCGCGGCTGCGGCCGGCGCGACGAGGACTGAGGCGCAGAGAGCCGCGGCGCACAGGGCCGTGACCAGAGCCACGCCCGCCGCAGTCGCGCCCACCCGCCCCGCCCCTGGCCGTACTGCGGACGCCCGCGACACGCCGGCGTCGCCCGCGCGCCTTGGGGCCGGTCTCATCCCACACGGCGGTCCCGTCATCTCGGCCCTCCGTCCATTGTTCAACGATACACGTCTCCGGCAATGCCGCAACGACACAAGGCGATGTCGTCCCGCCAGACTATTGCGATGTTCTTACTCAACAAAAGGGGTACACTCCTCGCTATCGGCACCACGTGCCGGACCAAGAGTGCCCCGGACGCGGCGACGGACCCGCGACCGCCTGCGAAGCGCGACCGGCGCCGAACACCGACTTCGGGGACGAAGAGGCCGGGGCGGGCTCTCGCCAGCCCGTCCCGGCCGCTTGTCATCGCCGTGCCGGCCCGAAGGGGCAGGCGAAGGCGGGCCCGAGCCGGCTGGCCCCATGCTTCGGCTCACGGCGTGGGGATGAACCCACCGTTCTCGCCGTTCGTCATGCCTATCATGTCGTCGAGGACGAGCGTGTCCCAGCCGCCCATGGGCCAGGCCGGCGGGGTGAAGCCGGAGTTCGAGTACAGCCGCGACGCGGCGACGCACACGCCCCTGTACTGACCGAGCGCGGTCTGGTGACCCGGGAAGGTGTCGTTGCCGCCGAGGCTGAACCAGCCGCCGGGCGCGACGCCGGGGTTCGCCTCAGGCGCGCCGGAGTAGTCGTCCGAGCCCTCGAGCCTCCCGTTGACGAACAGCCTCATGCCGGGCGGGCCGTAGACGGCCGCGATGTGGTACCACTGGTAGAGGTGCACCGGCGTCTCGGCGACCAGCCGGTGCCACGTTTCGAAGTCTTCACCATCGTTCTCGTTGATCTGGAACACGAAGACGGTGTCGTCCGGCTCGCCCACGGCGCTACCGTACTGGATGCGCATGACCGGCATCCTGTGCGGTCCCTGATCGTGCCAGTTCGGGTAGTCGCGGCTGATCTCAGCGATGACGTTGCCGTATTCCATCCCGCCCCACGCCGTCGGGCGGAACCAGAACTCGTAGGTGCCGGACGGTGCGGTCGAGGCGCCCTCGCCCCAGCGCAGCCACGCCTCGTTGTCGGCGGCGGTCATGCTCTGGCCACCGGGCTCTCTCAGCCCGATGCGGGAGATGGTGGTGATCGTCGCCCGCGTCACCTCGACAGTCCGGATGTCCGTCACGAAGCCGGCCTTGTCGACGACGAGCGTATACGAGCCCGGCTCCATCCCCGTCGCGGCGAAGGAGCCGTCGGCCATGGAGGTCGCCGTCCAGAACAGTGGCCCGGCCGGCGCGTCCGCACCGGTGTGGATGCCGATGCTCGCGCCCGCGATGGGCGCGCTCGTCAGGTCGTCGACGACGGTGCCGTGAAGGCCCTGGGCGCTGTGCGGGACCAGATGCAGGTCGCAGTTCTCAAGCATCTGGCCGGCGCCCACCGTGACCACGCGTGAGTCGTAGTAGTGCCCGCCGGCGCTGGCCACGAGCCGGTAGGTCCCGGCGGGGACGCCCTGGAATCGGTAGGCGCCGTCCCCGTCGGCATAGTCGTAGTCGAGCGGCGAGTACCACCACCACTCGTCGTCGTCGACCCACTCGCGAATGCTCACGTAGGCCTCCAAGATGGGGAGGCCGCCCGGGTCGCTGAGCACGCGGCCGCTGATGCCCTGAAACTCGAACTTGGCCAGCGTGACATCCTGGTTCTGGGTGGTCTGGTCGGCGACGACGGTCACCGCCCGAGTGTTGTCGGCGTAGCCGGGCTCGCCGGCCGTCACCGTGTAGCCGCCGGCCGGAAGGCCGGAGAAGACGTAGGTCCCATCGCCGGCGGCGTGGGTTTCGCGAAGCGCAGAACCACCCTGGTCGACCTCGACTGAGGCGAACTTCACCGGTTGCCCACTCGTCGCGTCGATGATCTTGCCGCGGATGCTGGGCGACTGGTAGTGGCTGGTGTCTCCACCCGCCGCGCCGTCCCCCGCCTGGGCGATCACGTACTCGAAGAGGTGCAGGTCGAAGGACTCCTCGACGATCTTGGTGCTGAGCACTTCCACCTTGAACCCCACCTTGGCGTCGAGGCCCGCTTTGACCTTCCACCATGGGTCGCCGCCGGTGGTGGCGTCGAGCTTGACGTAGGGCTGGACCTTCGCCTCGGGGCCGGCCACCGCGTAGAACTTGAAGGCCAGACCCGCGCCCGCGTATCCCGTGAGGGTCACGGACCCGAACAGCTGAGGCTGCTCGGGCGTCAGGTCGCACGTCGAGGTCGCCGTGGCATCCCAGTCCCCGTCCTCGTAGCTGACCCCCACCGTGGTCTCGGTCTCCAGCGACATGCCCGCGGACACTCCTGCCTCGACCGTTCCCTTCGCACCCACGTACACCTCGAACTCGGGAGTCACGACTACCGGCACGGGGCCGACCATGATCGTGATCACGCTGAGCGTACGTTTGAAGAGGGTCTTCTTGAACTCCTTGTCGAGGATGTCCCGCTTGAGGCTCACCGTGAGGTCGGTCGACGTGGACACGACTTCGGTGAGCGAGGCGCTCTCGAGCCAGAACCCCGAGATCTCCACGTTGCAGTAGAAGTCCGGGTCGAGCCACACGGAACCCTCGATCTCGAGGGTGTCCAGCGAGGTGCCCGGCATCGGGATGGTGGTCGTGAGGTCGAATCCGAAGCCTTCGGTGTGACCTCCCCCGAGTATCGCGGGCAGGGCGCCCGGCGGCGCCAGGGCGCGCTTGATCTTCACACCCGGGTCGACGACGCCGTCGTCGGGCAACTGGTCTCCGGTGATGGTGCCTCCGAAGGCGATCTCCCCGTCCTCGATGACGTCGGTGAGCGTCGCCTGCTCCGTCTCGACCGCGACCTGCCCGGCATCGCCGACGACGGCCGTCACCTTGCGGCACAGGCCGTCGGGGAAGGTGGCGTCGGCTGCCGCCAGCAGGACGTCGCCGGGCTCCAGCCGGGCGACCTGGCCGGTCCTGCCGTCGAACGTGAGTGTGCCGTCCGGTTCCACCTCGCTCAGATACCGCATCGAGGCGCGGTCGATCACCTCGGCGCTGTCGGAGACGACAAGGCCCGGAGACGACGTCACGCCGAGGCGCGTGCGTGCCTGCGTCCAAGCCCCTTGCCACCACGTCTCGGGGGTGAAGCCGGAGCCCGTGGAGATCCAGGTCGTCAGGCGGGTGACCGAGCTGCCGGCGGCTGCAGCCGTGACGACGTCGCTGCGGCCGTCGCCGGTCACGTCGCCCACGCTGAAACGGCCGGCGACGGGGACGAGGGGGCCGCCGGAGGCGCGGTACCAGACGGCCGGCCTGGTGAAGGTCTTCTTCGACGAGGCGAAGACGTCCAGGCGGCCCTTGCCGTCCGGCTGCTTGTAGAGGCAGACCGCATCGCAGTCGCCGTCGCTGTCGACGTCGCCGGCGGCGAGACGAGCACGGCCGGCGGCGTACTTGCCGCGCCAGAACGTCTTCCTGGTGAACTTCGACGTGCCGGCGACGAACGCGTCGAGGTGCGACGAGGTGGTCGTGCTCCTGTAGAGCACGATGGCGTCGTCGCGCCCGTCGCCGCTGACGTCTCCGGCGGCGAGTTGCGCCCGGGCGCATGAGAAGCCGCGGCGCGCAGACCAGCCGGTCGTCTGCCGGAACTTCGTGCCGCTGGAGACGAACCGGTAGAGCGCCGCGCGCCCGCGACCGCGGTCGTACAGCGCGATCACGTCGTCGAGTCCGTCCCTGTTGACGTCTCCGACGGCCAGCTTGGCTCGGGACCTGGCGAAGGCCCCGCGCTTTGACGTCCAGGCCGTCCTCTGCGTGGCGCGCACGCCGTTGCTCAGGTAGACGAGCAGGCGAGAGCGCGAGCGGTCGAGGTCGTAGAGCACGATGCCGTCGCCGATGCCGTCGCCGTTGACGTCGCCGGCGACAAAGACTGCCCTGCGCATGTCGAAGGCGCCCTTCTTGCTGCGCCAGAGTTCCACGGGCGTGAAGGAACCGCCTTCCGCCACGAGCTGCACGAGCGCCGCCTGCCGACTGCCGAGATCGCGGAGCACGAGACCGTCGTAGCGACCGGCCGCGTTCTGCGCGACCTCCGCCGCCGCGGCCGGCGGCGCTGCCTGGACGGCTATCCCGGTGATGAGCAGGACGAGTGCGGCGACCGCCGCGATGCGAACGGGTCGGAACGACAAGGCCATGACGCCCCCCTCGGCTGGCGGAGCGCCTGCAGAGCGCCCCTCAAGGCCCGTCCGGCCCCCGTCGGACGTGAGCCCTGTACCGGCACACTACACCCGCCTGCGCGCGCCGCAAGTGTTCATCGCGCGCTCACGAGACGCAGCCTGATCGCTCATGCGAGAGCGGCAGGCTCCACGCGACAGGCGAGCCGAAGACGGGACGGGCCCCACGTCGACGACCAGACCCAAGCCGGGTCGACGCACCTGATGCGCCGACCACAACATGCCGTGCGCATCCTTGCACGCGCCGCACTGCTCATCGCAGCCGCCGCGGCGCTGGCCGCCGTCTCCGGCGGCTTCTTCCAGGCGCTCGCGAAGAGCGAGCCGCCGGGGGCGTCCGCCTCACCGAGCGTGACACTGACGCCGGCGGCCGCCGCCGGCGAGCCCCTGTCGGGCGCCCAGATCGGGGAGGACGTCGAGGCTCCCGAGACCGGCGCGCCAACGGCGTCACCGTCGCCATCCGCATCCACCTCACCCTCGCCGGTGGTGCTGCATGTGGGCTGGCTCACCGGACCCGACGCCGTGGACCCCCTGTCCGGCCACACGCTCCAGTCGCGCCTCATCCTGCACCTCGGCTACGACCTGCTCACCGGCTACCGCGCCGCCGACATGGGTCCGGCTCCCGAACTCGCCGAGAGCTGGACGCACAGTGACGATGGTCTCGAGTGGACGTTCACCATCCGCGACGGGGCCCTCTGGCAGGACGGCATGCCGGTGACTGCCGCGGATGTCGCGTTCACCTTCACCTACGTCATGGAGCACCAGGTCTCGCCGTACGTCGCGGAGACGGCCGGCATCCAGTCGGTGGAAGCGCTCGACGAGAACACGGTCGTGTTCACCTGCAGTGAACCCAAGGCGGACATGCTGAACATGTGGGTGCCCATCCTGCCCGAACATCTCTGGGCCACGGTCGACCCGGCCGCGCCGGGAACGACCGCTCCGGCCGGATTGCCGGCGGTAGGCAGTGGCCCCTTCACCGTGGCGGCCTTCACGCCCGGCAAGTCGGTGCGTCTCCGCGCGAACAGCACGTACTGGCGCGGCCGGGCGGCTGTGGACGAGGTGGTCTTCACCTCGTACACCGACCCGGCCGCGATGGTGTCCGATCTCGAGTCCGGCGAGATCGACGCGTGCTCGGGCATCCCGCACGAGGTCTTCTCCCGCGCACGCAGTACACCCGGGATCACGGCGCTCGCCGTGCCCGGCAGAAGCTTCATCCACCTGGGCTTCACCTGCTCCGACACCTCGTCGACAGCCGCTCCGGCGCTGCGCGACCCGCTCTTCCGCCGAGCGCTCAACTGGGCAGTCGACCGGCAACGGATCGTCGCGACCGCGTTCGGAGGCTACGCGGCGCCCGGCAGCGCCATCGTCGCGCCCGGCCTCCAGCAAGACCCCGACTTCCAGTACCGGCCGGCGCCCGAGGAGCGGTACGGCCACGACCTCGCGAAGGCCGACGCCCTGCTCACCGAAGCCGGCTACCTGCAGCTCGCCGGACGCAGGGTCGACCCCGAGCGGGAGCCGCTGACGCTGCGCCTGTACGCCTCCGCTTCGCCGCCCCAGGGCCGGCGCATCGCCCGGATCATCGCCGGTGATCTGCGCGCCCTCGGCATCGGCGTCGAACTCTCCGTCATGCCCGAGAGCGCGCTGCGGCGACGGCTCTCCAAAACGATGGACTTCCTGCCCGATCCCGACGCCGACCTCTTCGTCGGCGACTGGGTCGGCGATCGTGACCCATCGTTCATCCTGTCCGTGCTGACATCCGGCCAGATCGGCGGCTGGAGCGACACCGGCTGGTCGGATCCCGACTACGACAGGCTCTATTCGGAGCAGGCCGCGACGCTTGGACTGGGCGAGCGCAAGAGCATCGTCGAGGAGATGCAGCGCATCGTCTACGAGCAGAGCCCGTACATCGTCATCGCCTACCCGCAGACCTTGGAGGCGATCGACACCGGCCGCTGGCAGGGATGGGTACAGGCTCCATCGGGGACGGGCTCGGCGCTCGCCGCGGTCGACAACGTCGACAGCTACCTCCACGTGCGTCCGAAGGAGGACGTCGCGGCGCTGCCGGCTGCGACCCCGCCATGGGTGTGGGCGGCGCTGCCGGCGTCCGCTCTCGCCGGAGCCGCGGTCGCTGCCGTCGCCGTCTGGTGGCTGAGGCGGCCGCGCGCGGCCGCGCAGATCACGGCGGTCCGGCCGGCCGGGTCTCGCCGCCGAGCGGCAGCCTGAGGCAGTTCAGGCGTCGAGCAGCTCGAATCCCGTTGCCGGATCGACGCGCCGGACCGCCTCATTGCCGGTGAGCTCGATGACGACGACCTCACCGACGACCCACGTCTTGACGCCGCTGCGGATGCAGCCGGCGGTCACCTGGTCGTCGCGGCCGAAGGCCGCGTGCAGGTGCAGGACCGGCCTCCCGTCTTCGTCCGGGAAGATCGTCCCCGCGCCGGCCATCTCGTGGACGTCGTGGAGCAGGCGCTCCATGGGCACGATGGGGTCGGCGCGGCCGTCCTCGG
>CAYTRM010000151.1:0-6792 GCA_964440225.1 uncultured Thermoleophilia bacterium
ACGCGCACAACCGGAAATTATTTTTGTTGAGCCTCGAAGTCGAGGCGCTCGCGCACCTCGACGGAGGGCTCGGCGCCGTAGCGCCTGACGAGTCCCTGCTCGCAGAGCCCGCGCAGGTAGGACGCCTCGGTGGCGCCTTCGGGCACCGGGTAGGTGGGCAGCTTGTAGTCGCCGAAGTCGAGGCTGACGTCGCAGCGCGCGGCGATCTCGACGGTCGCCTCGCAGGCGCCGGGGTAGTCCTTGAACCGCTCGTACATCTCCTCGGACGGCTTGAGGTAGAACTCGTCGCTCTTGTAGCGCATGCGCTTCTCGTCGGAGAGGTTGCTCTGCGTCTGGATGCAGAGCAGCGCGTCGTGCGCGTGGCAGTCGTCGTGGCAGAGATAGTGGACGTCGTTCGTGGCGACGGTCCTGAGGCCGGCTTGTTCGGCGAGCCGCGCCAGCTTCGGCAGCAGCTCGCGCTGCTCGGGCAGGCCGGCGTCCTGCAGCTCGACGTAGACGTTCTCGGGGCCGAGCAGGTCGGCCAGGCGCCTGACCTCGGCGAGGGCGGCCGCGTCGTCGCCGTCGCGCAGGAGCAGAGACGCCCGGCCGCTCATGCAGCCGGTGAGCGCGATCAGCCCTTCGTGATACTCGGCGAGAAGCTCCCAGTCGGCGCGCGGCTTGTAGTAGTAGCCCTCGAGATACGCCCGCGTGGAGAGCTTGACGAGGTTCCGGTAGCCGGTCTGGTCGCGGGCCAGCAGGGTGAGGTGGGCGTTCTTCTCCTTGACCCCGGCGCGCGAGTGCCGATCGGTGGCCATGTAGAGCTCCAGGCCGATGATCGGCTTGATGCCCTCTTCACGGGCGGCGTTGTAGAACTTGACGACGCCGCCGAGGGTGCCGTGGTCGGTGAGCGCCACGGCCGGCATGCCCAGCTCGCGCGCCTTGCGGACGAGGCTGTTCACACGGCAGGCGCCGTCGAGCAGCGAGTACTCGCTGTGCACGTGGAGATGGACGAAGTCGGCGGCCATGGATGCCCGGATTCTAGCACCTGGCGCCGGGCCCGCGGCCATGACGTCCGGCCCGAGGCGCGGCGCTCGACGGTGAGCGTGAGCGAGATGCGCCGCGGCGGGAAGCCGGTACAGCCCACTCCCTCACGCCGAGCCGGTCACTCCCCCAGGATCTCGTTCAACCCCTCGATGACCCGCGCGACCTCCTCCGCCGAGACGGCCCCGAGCTTGCGGCCGATACGGCGCACCGAGAGCGTGCGGATCTGGCTGATCTTGACCCACGCCGGCTTGGCAAGCTGCCCGGACCCTACCTCCAGGGTGAGGGGGAAGCCGGCTCGCGGAGGCTGAGTCGTCAGCGCGACCGCGATCACCGTGCCCGAGCGCTCGTTGAAGACGTCGGCGCTCAGAATGAGGACCGGCCGCCGGCCCGACTGCTCGTGCCCGCGAGTCGGGCTCAGATCCGCCCAGCGGACCTCGCCCCTCAGTAGTCTGGCCACTCGGCCAGCTCCCCACCCATGCCTTCCTCGGCGAGAGCCTGCTCGAGGCCCGGGTCGAGCTTCGCGCACTCCTGCGCCAGGCGGCTGTGAGCCAATCGGGAGAGCTTCTCGTCGAGAGCTTCCTGGATGGCCTGGCTGCGGTTGGGGAAGCGCTGCTCGGACACCAGCCTGTCGATCGTGCCGAGCGTTTCTTCATCGATCGTGATGGCGATCTTCGCGCGCCCCATGATGCACCTCCGGGTATGATGATACGTCATACCTGGTGCCCTTTCAAGGGTCTGCGAAAGCGCGGTCGGTTCGCCGTCGTGCTCATCCGCTCGGTCCATGCGACCCGGAGCCTATCCGGGGTCGCCGTCTCGCACGAGGATGACGATCAGGCAGGAGGGGTGACGTTCGGCCGGGAACACGTCGGTCTCGTGCCGGCGGAATGGAGGCGCGGCTGACAAGGCCGCCGCCGTGGCGGCTGTCGTTCAAGCTCCGGGGGCGGCCTGCCGAAGAGTCGGGAGGAGACAGGGGATCGTGGAAGCAACGCTCACCGTGACCGGCGCCGCGCGACAGCGCCGGATGATGCTGATCGTCGGCGTCGGCGCCTTCATGGCGAACCTCGACACGAGCATCGTCAACATCTGCCTGCCGACGATCGCCCGCCAGTTCGACACCACCCCCAGCACGGTCTCGCTGGTGGCCCTGTCCTACCTGCTCTGCGAGGTCAGCTTCCTTCTCCTGTTCGGCAAGCTGGGCGAACGGTGGGGCATCACGCGGGTGTTCCTCATCGGCTTCGCCGTGTTCACCGCCGGCTCGCTGCTGTGCGGCCTCTCGCAGAGCCTCCCCGGCCTGATCGCCTGGCGCGCGGTGCAAGGCGTCGGCGGCTCGATGATCTTCGCCGTCATGCTCGCCTTCCCGAGCCTGTACCTGCCGGCGCCCAGGCGCGCCGCCGCCATGGGCGTACTCACCATGGTCTCGGCGCTCGGCGTCGCCGTGGGGCCGCCTCTCGGCGGGCTGCTGTCCAGCACGCTCGGCTGGCACTGGATCTTCTTCGTCAACATCCCGATCGGCGTCGCCGCGCTGAGCGCAGGGTACTACTGGCTGCCGCGGCGGCACCCGGCCGGCAGCGACCGCGGCCTCGACGTGATCGGCGCCGTACTCTCGTTCGTCACGCTGCTGTCGCTGCTGCTGGCCCTCAACATGGGCCGGGAGTGGGGCTGGACCTCGGCCCGCATCCTGGGGTTGTTCGCAGTGGCCCTGTGCGGCGCGGTCGCCTTCGTGCTTCGCGAGCGGCGCACCGCGCATCCCCTGCTCGACCTCGAGCTCTTTCGCAGCCGCCGCTTCTCGCTCGCCACGGCGGCGTTCCTGATCGCCATGGCCACGACCGGCGGCGTCATGTTCATCTTCCCCTTCTACCTGCAGGAACTGCGGGGGCTCGCGCCGGTCGCGGCCGGGGCGATCCTCATGGTCAACGCCGCCGGCCAGTTCGCGGGGCCCTGGTCCGGCCGGCTCGCCAACCGCTACGGCGCGCGCGCCGTGTGCGGTGCAGGCCTAGCTCTCTCCGTCGTGGCCTTCGCGCTCTTCTGCCTGCTGAACGACGTCTCACCGCTGTGGTTCATCGTGGTGTCGCTGGGGCTGTTCGGACTCTCCCAGGGGCTCAACAAGGCGCCCAACCTGACCATGGCGCTCGACGACGTGCCGACGGCGGGCAAGGCTCAGGCAGGCAGTGTGACCTCGGTCGCGCGCAGCCTCGGCCTGGCGCTGGGCATCGCGGCCTTCGACGCTCTGTTCTCGGACGGGATCACGCTTGCCGCGAAGCTCGACGGCGTGAGCCTCGGCACCGCTCAGATCCCTCACGCCGTGCTCCAGACCGGCTTCACCGTCGCCTTCCTCTTCGGCGTCGGCCTGAGCATCGCGGCCCTGCTGCTCACGCTGCGAGCCGGGGCCGGGCCGCGCAGAGCCGTCTGACGCCTCCCCGGTCTCGGCTCAGCGCGTCTGGGGACCGCGTTCGCTGCTGTGGGCCACGTAGGCCTGGCGGACCGCCATGGCACGCTCCAACTCGCGGCCGATGCCCGCGTAGAAGTGCTCGTGGTAGGTCGCGTCCGATGCGCTGTAGACAGTGACGTAGAACGCCGAGAAGCCGGCGAGGAACGTCGCCACGCGCACGGACTCGCGGGTGAGACCGCGATCGGGCGTCAGGTGCCACAGGACATCCACGGGGTTGATGCCGCCCAGCCACTCCGCCTGGACGGGGATGGAGACGGCGATGGTCCCGAAGAGCAGGAAGAAGAGCCACACGACCACGCCGAACAGAGCCACCTGCACCACCTGGGCCATCGTCATGACGACGCCGATGTTGAGACGCTGCAGACGGGTCAGCGGCTGCGGCTCGCCAAGGTCGGCGACGCCGGCGATGACGGAGGCCAGGGGCGTGCCGGCACAGGCGGCCTCGATGGAGGCTCTGTCACCCGTGGCCTCCAGGCTGCGGATCCCCTGCGGCAGGCGCGTCGCGATGACGCAGAGGCCGAGAAGGATGAAGAGGCCTATGGTGAGCCACAGCCACCGGGCGGGCAGCGTGCCGGCGACCTGCCAGACCTCCGTGGTGAGGTAGATGATGGTGACGAACAGGAGCAGCAGAGGCAGGGCGCGGGTGACGAGCGGCACGACGCTGCCGAATTGCCGCGCGGTCCACCGGACGACCCAGCCGACGAGCGGGATGAGCGCCGCCCAGGTGACGACCCAGGCGAGAGCGAGTAACCCCACGGCCACCCCCACGGTCACCAGTGGCGGGAGCCACCGCAGTGAGGCGAAGCCGCTGAGGAGCGTGGGCACGACCACGTAGGCGGCGAGCACGCCCCAGCCGACGCGCCGCGGCAGCGCGTAGAACGGTCGTCCCGCGCGCCGATTGACGGCTGCGACGGCGACAAGGAGCAGCACGGCGGCAACGCCGAGGGCCACGCCGCCCGCGATGCTGCGGACATCGGCGGCGCTCGTAACGACGAGAAGCAGGAAGGTGACGAACAGGAACGGCGACGCCCTCGTCCAGATGGCCGTGGTGGAGCTGCGGTCGAGGGCGAACTGCGGCAGCCCGCGACGGAAGAACCAGCGGTCCATGGCGCGTTGCAGGGCCACGGCCGGATCGTCACCGCCCGCCGGCGCGGGCGACGTCGCGCTCTGCTGCCCGCGGTCGTCGCTCACGCGATGGAGGACCCGCAGCCGCGTGCGGCCGTGCCGCGAAGCGTCACCGACGAGCCTGGGGAGTGCGGGACCGCATCGTTCATGAACGCCCTTCCGACGTGTCGGCCGGTGGTGTGGGACGCCATCTTAGCCGGGATCCCGCACAAACAGCTATTTGTACTATCCTGCGGTAGCCGTGGCGCGACCGGCCTTCATGTCAGACGACGAAAGTGGCTTCCGATGGCGTCTCCAGAGCGCACTGCCTCGCGAGCCGGGTCCGTACTGGGGGAGCTGGCGATCGATGCGCTGATCACTGCGGCGATCCTCTGGGCGCTGGTCCTGCTCGGCGAACCCCTCGCCGCCATCATCACCAGCCCGTGGTTCATCGTCCTCATGGCCGGCAGCCTCGCCTACATCGCGTGGAAGGCCTACCGCCACAAGCCCGCGGATGCCGACGATGCGTGACGTCGCGCGGTGAGCCGCCCGACCCGGAGCCTCGCCGAGAGAAAGCCCAGATGAGCGGTACCGCGACCCCGGATCCTGGCCCTCGTCGAGCGTTCGGGCCGCTGCTCACCACGGACGGACGCCTGCGTTTTCTCGACCTCGCCCGTGGGCTGGCGATCGTCTTCATGGTCTTCCAGCACGTCCAGATCATGTTCGCGGCAGGCTCCGGCGAGGACTCGGCGCTCGGCGTGACCTTCCTGCTCCTCGGCACCGCCCCGGCGGCCCCGGTCTTCATGGTCGCGATGGGCCTCCTGTTCGGCAGCTCGTCCCGAACCGGGGTGCGGAGCGGCGTCGTGCGCGGGCTGCAGTTGTTCGCGCTGGGGTACGTGCTCAACCTGGCGCGCTTCGCCGCGCCGCTGCTGGTGCTGGGTGACGCGCACGCCATCGACGTCTTCGGCGGCACCTGGTGGGAGGTGTTCTTCGAGATCGACATCCTCCAGCTCGCCGGCCTGTCGCTCATCGTCCTCGGGCCGGTCAAGCGGTACGTGCGCGACCCACGCCTCGTCCTGACGCTGGCGGCGGCGGTGGCGATCGTCGCGCCGCTCCTGTGGGGAGTCGGCGGCGGGAACGTCGCCCTCGACCCGCTGTGGGGGCTCGGCGAGTGGGTGTCGTTCCCGCTCTTCCCCTGGCTCGCCTACCCGCTCCTCGGCCTCGCCCTTGCCGGGTTCACCGCCCGGGCGGCCTCTGCGACTCGACTGCTGCGGGGCTGGGCGCTCGCGGGCGCTGGCGCCGCGCTTGCCGGCGTCGCGCTCCTCCCCTTCGCTCCCGGCCCCGGCGGGATCCTCGCCTTCGGCGACTACTACCGCAGCGGCCTGCCGGTACAGCTGCTGCTGGCGGGCTTCGTGCTGCTCTGGCTGCCGTTCCTGTGGTGGCTGGACCGCCGCCTTTCGTGGCGCGTCGTGCCGCGCTACCTCACCTCGCTGAGCCGCACCATCACCGCCGTCTACCTGATCCAGTGGGTGCTGATCGGCTGGCTGGCGATCGGCCTGGGCGTGTTCGACCAGCCGTCGTGGGTCGCCGCACTGCTGGGCGTGGCGGTCCTCGTCGCCAGCCATCTCCTCGCGCTGGGCTACGAGCGCCTGGCCGCCAAACGTCGCCGCCGCCGGCGAGCCTCCCCGGCGACGTCCGAGCGCGGGTAGCGGAGGCCGCCCCCGGGGCCCGAGGCTGCACCTTGGCGTCGAGCGGGCGGAACGGCCCGGCCGAAGGGGCCACATGGCGTTGACAGCCACCGTCCGCCGGGTGCGCAATGGACGCTGGCCGCGCCGTTCGAGTCGGTCGCGATGGCGACCGACCGTCCCGTGCGCGATGTTGGGGGGGGAGGAGGTGGCGACTGCCTCGCACCCCACCGGTCGAGGGACGCACGCGCCCAGTGCGGCCTCGCCTTCATCCCTGGACGGAGCAGCGTCGCGCCCTCTCCGCGCGGGACGACTGTCCGGGATGCTGACCTGGGAAGACGGGCCGGCGGTCCGTCGAGGAGGGTTGGATGGAGCAGAAGCGCAAGTTCATCAGCTGGACCGCGATGGCGATGCTCACCGCCACGGCGGTCGCGAGCGTCCGCGGGTTGCCGGCGATGGCCCCGTACGGGTGGGCCTCGATCTTCCTGTACGTCCTTCCGGCGATCGTGTTCATGGTGCCTGTCGCCCTCG
>CAYTRM010000152.1:0-6778 GCA_964440225.1 uncultured Thermoleophilia bacterium
TCGAGCTCATCGTCGGCTGCCGCCAGGATCCGCGCTTCGGCCCGGTCGTGCTGGTCGGTGTCGGCGGCATCCACACCGAGGTCCTTCGCGATTTCGCCGTGGCGCTCGCCCCCATCGACGAGGCCGCCGCGCGGAGGCTGATCGAAGGTCTGCGCGGAGCTCCCCTGCTCCACGGAGCCCGCGGCCGGCCTGCTCTCTCATTGGCTGCGGCGGCCGAGGCGGCGGCCGCTCTCTCCCGCTTCGCGGCCGAGCATCCCGAGGTCGCCGAGGTGGAACTGAACCCTCTGCTGGTCACACCGGATGCCGCGGTCGCCCTGGACGCGCGACTCGTCCTCGCGCCGCCTGCAGGCGAAGCCTGATCGCCTCCCGCGCCCCGGTCCGGACCCTGGGGTCCGGGCCGGGGGCGACGGGAGGAACCGCCGCGGATGCCCGGGGGATGAGCACCCGCCGTACCGGCCGACGAGCGTCCAACGCCCACCGGCCGGCGATCAGCGTCACCGCACCGGCCGACGCAGACCGAGCTTGACGCGCGCCTCGGCTGCCGAGAGCGTGCGTGCGCCGAGCGCTTCGACGAGCGCGACGGCCTTCTCGACCAGTTGTGCGTTGCTCGCAAGGACGCCGCGCCGCAGGTAGAGGTTGTCCTCCAGCCCGACACGGACATGGCCGCCCAGCAGCACGGACTGGGCGACGATCGGCATCTCCATCCGGGAGATCGCGAAGGCCGCCCACACGGCGCCGGGCGGCAGCAGGTCGATCATCGCCGCCATGGTGCGGGTGTCGGCCGGCGCACCATAGGGGATGTCGAGACACAGCTGGAACAACGGCGCGCCGTCGATGAGCCCCTCGTCGATGAGCTTGTTCGCGAGGCGCACGTGACCGGTGTCGAACACCTCCAGCTCCGGCTTGACGCCGAGCTCCCGGACCCGCGCGGCCATCGTGCGCAACTGGCTCGCCGTGACCACCGCCACGTAGTCTCCGTCGGAGAAGTTCATGCTGCCGCAGTCCAGGGTGCACATCTCCGGCAGCAGAGCCTCGATGTGCTCCAGACGCTCCAGAGCGGGGATCATGTCGCTGCCGGGCGCAGCGACCGAAGGATGGGCGTCGTCCACGAAAAGATCGCCGCCCATACCGGTGGTCAGGTTGATGATGACGTCGGCGCCGCTCGAGCGGATGCGGTCGACGACCTCCCGGTAGTACTCGAGCTTGCGTGACGGCGCGCCGGTCCGCGGGTCGCGCACATGGATGTGCGCGACGGCGGCGCCGGCCTGCGCGGCGCCGACGGCCGCCGCCGCGATCTGCTCCGGTGTCACCGGGAGCTCGGGGTGGATCCCCGCGGTGTCCCCCGCTCCGGTGACGGCACAGCTGACGATGACCTCGTGGTTCACCCTTCCTCCTTCATCCGGGGGCTCATGCTCGTCACCGAGGCCCCCGCTCGTTCACGGCCATGCGCTCGAGCCAGTCGCCGACCAGCTCCCGGAAGGGCCCCGGGCGCTCGATGCGCCCGAGTTGATGTCCCGCCATGTCGAGCACGGCGTAGGTGGCTCGGGGGAACTCGTCGAGCAGCGTCCAGGCCGCCCGGTACCCGACCGTCGAGTCCTGGCGGCCCGCCAGGACGAGACTGGGCCGATCGAAGGCAGGCCCCGGCCGCCCCGCGGGACCGGTCGCGTCGAGGTTCGCTTCGAGGCGCGAGAGGAACTCGTAGTCGGCCCGCCGGTAGGCGGGCATGTCGTGAGCCCGGATCTCGTCGACCATCCAGCGCTCATGCACGACCAGCGTGTCCGGCATCCACTCCTCGTCGGGCGCGAGGTCCTCGAAGACCGAGGGGTCCCGGAAGAGGATGCGGACGTCGGTGGGGTCGAGCGAGCCGTCCGGCGCGGAGATGGCGGGGACGAGGAGACCGGCGCCGGCCAGCCGGCCGGGGATAAGCCGGACGAGCCCCACCGCGAGCCGGCCTCCATAGGAGCTGCCGGCGATCGCGAGCCGCCCACGCGACGCCGCGGCTTCGATGAAGCCGCGCACGACCGAGAGCATCTGGTCCTCCGTCGAGAGCCACCCGGGAGCGGCGGTCGACCCGTGGCCCGGGAGGTCGAGGTAGATGCGCCGCCACCCGGGATGCTCGTCGAAGACGGGCTCGAGGTCGGCGAGCATGTAGTGCCGATCCGCCGACCAGCCGTGGATCAGCAGGATCGGCATGCCTTCTCCGCGCACCTCGTAGGCGATCGGGATGCCCTGGACCTCGAGCGCCTGCGACGTCATCGACCCTCCTCGTGACCGGTGATGTCAGGCCAGGGCCCCGGCGAGATCCTCGCAGGCCTGGAAGACGTGCGCGCCCCACTCCTCGTACAGATCCTGCGGCGCCGACGAGAACATGGCGATCACGACCCCGGCCTCCTGGTTCACGTAGACGCGCTGCCAGAGCCAGCCGACGGCACTGAACACGGTGTGGTCGGCCAGCTCGCGGACCCAGAAGCAGCTCCGGTACGAACAACCGGAGTAGTCGCCGCCGTCCCCCCAGGTGCCGGCGGCGGCGGCGAATGCAGCCTGGTCTCCGTGGCGCCTGACGTCGTCCAGCCACGGCTCCGGGACGACCTGGACGCCGTTGAGCCGGCCACCCTGCACGAGCATCAGGCCGAAGCGGGCGAGGTCGCGCAGACTGCACGAGAGGCCTCCTTCGAGCTGCGCGCTGCCGGCACCGTCGAGGAGGAGGTAGGCGTCGTGCTCGGCGCCCAGCTTGCTCCACAGGTGCTTCCTGACGAGCTCGGGCGCGGACACTCCCGTGGCACTCTCCATGACCCAGCCGAGGACGATCGTGTTGAGCGAGACGTAGTGGAACACGGCGCCGTGCTCGCCCTGCTTGCGAGTGGTCGTGGCGAAGTCGTACGCGGACCCCGGCTCGTCGTCCGCGAGTGCGGGTTGCACGCCCTCGAGGCGACACAGGCGGGCACCGTCGTAGTGCGTCTTGTCGAGCTCGTCCTCGTAGTCGATACCCACCGTCATGTCCAGGAGGTGCCGCACGGTGGCGTCGCCGTAGGCGCTGTCGTCGAGCTCCGGCACGATCGCTGCCACCGTGTCCCCGGTTCCCAGGCTCCCGGCCTCGACAAGGTTGGCCACTACGCACGACGTGACCGCCTTGGTGATCGACTGGCACAGGTGGGGCGTCTCGGGCGCCAAGCCGCGCAGGTAGCGCTCGTAGACGACCACGCCGTCTCGCATGACCAGGATACCGTCGATACACGCGCCGTCGAGCATCTCGCGCACGGTCCACGCGGAGCCATCCGCCTTGCCGACCCGGACGGCATCCAGATCCCGCGGCTCCTGCGAGAGCTCGACGACGGGCCGATGACGCGACGACACGTCCGCCGTCGGTGACACCTGCCGAGCGTGCTGCATGTACCAGTGCGTGACCCGCGGGTCGGCGTACGCCTGCTCCCTCCTCACCCGCTGCTCGGACGGCGGCGGAAAGCCACGCATCAGTCGCGGGTCGGAGATGTCGATACCGCTCATGCGTCTTCGACGTCCCTGGGCCTCCGCCGGCGAACCAGTACCAATACGACTCCGCCGACGATCGCGACGCCGGCGACGATCGCGATGATACCCGCTGTGCCGAGCCCGCCGCTCGCGGACTCGGTGGCGGTCGCAGGCTTCACGCCGGTGTACGTGCCCCTCTGGTAGTTCATGACGATCGAAGGGGCGCCCCGGGGCGCCTGCTGCCAGCCGGTCCAGCGATCGGCGCGGTACGCTTGCAGATTGGCCCCATACCAGAGGAGGACGTAGGGATCGTCCTCGTACAGGATCTCCTGCATCTGCCGCACGGCTTCGACCCGCTCGTCGCGGTCGACGCTCGTCGACTGGACCTCGAACAGCCTGTCGTACTCGGGGTTCGAGTAGCAGCTGTCGTTGTTGTTGAGTATCTGGTCCGTCGTGAAGGCGGAGAGCTGGTAGCTAGGGTCCAGGTCTCCACCCCACGCCCAGATGTACATGTCCACGCCACCGTTGCCGTAGAGGATCTCGCTGAAGGCGGCCTCGTCCATGACCTCGAGACGCACCTTGATGCCCACCGCTCTGAGGTACGGGACGACCATCTTCCCGGCGTTCACTTCGGCGGGGTAGTCGCTCAAGGCGACCAGCTTGAAGTCGAGCTTCCTGCCCTTGGCATCCTCACGCACGCCGTCGCCGTCACGGTCGGTGTAGCCGGCGGTGTCGAGGATCGCCTCCGCATTCCCGGGGTCGTAGGCGACAAGCCGGTCGGTCGGCGGCTCCCAGTGCCAGTCGCCCATGGCGGGTGAGAGGACGGACGTCCCCATCTGCGCCATGCCCCCCATGCTCGTCTCGGCGATCCGCGCCTTGTCGATGGCCGCGGCGACCGCCTGACGGATGCTCACGTCCTGCAGCAACGGGTTGCCCTTGCTCTCCGGCGAGGTCCAGCAGTTGAACGCGAGCATCTCGAAGCCGACGGTGGGAGCCGTGATCGTCTGAGAGCCCGGCACGCCTGCGATGGAGCGCAAGGAGGTCGGCACCTGGAAGACGCCGATGTCGAGCGTGCCGTTCTTGTAGTCCTGTACCAGGGCGTCCTCGGTGGTGTAGATCTGGAAGAGCAGCGTGTTCACGTTCGGCCGGCCGGCGAAGTAGTCCGGGTTGGCCGACATCTTGACGAAGCGGCCCTTTTCGACCTCGTCGATGGCGAACGGCCCCGACCCGACCGTCGGCGGATCCTTGAGCGTCTCGAGCTTCTTCGGGTCTATCCGACCCCAAAGGTGCTCGGGGAGGATGGGGATGTACAGCCCGAGCATGAGTGGATTCGGCTTCTTCGACGTGATGACCAGCGTCGTGTCGTCCGGAGCCTCGACCTCGGTGATGTCCTTGACGTACGACATGTAGAAGTAGATCTGGTTGTCGAGGATGAGGTCGTAGGTGAAGGCGATGTCCCTCGCGGTCAAAGGCACGCCGTCGTGCCAGGTGACGTCATCGCGGATGGTGAACGTCCAGACCGTGCCGTCCGGACTGGCGTCCCATGCGGTCGCGAGCTCGGGGACCGGACGATTGTCCTCGTCATACCAGGTGAGGAAGTTGTAGTTGAGCCGGAAGATCTCCCACGACAGGCCCGAGTAGTTGACCAGGGGGTTCATGCCGTCGATGTCGTAGCTGAAGCCCACCCTGAGGACGGGCTCGGCGAGGCCCGTCGCCGACGGCGACGAGGATGCGGCAAGAGCGGGGGCCGCCAGCAGACCCGCCAGCACGACGACGAAGACCGCCGCGGCGACCGATCGGGTCAACGCGCCACGCACCGAACGACCTCTCATCTGCCCGGAACCGCGTCCCTCGCGATCCCCGGCCTTGGCCAAATCGGACAAGGTCGATCACCTCCAATCGTTTTGCCGCCGCCGCCCGAAACGACGGCGGCGGCGCTGTGGGTGCGTCGCTACGCCTGCGCGTGGAGCAGACCGGCCGCGTGCACGCCGATACCGGCCTTGGTGAGCTCAGCGGCAGTGTGGACCACGGCATCGTGCTTGTCGAGGAAGTTCCGCTCGAGCAGCGGCATGAGACCGTCGGCCACGACCTGCTCCTTGGGGATGAAGTACTCCAGGATGTCGCTGGGGTGCTCGCGCGCCGTCTCCACCACCTGGTCGCCGCCTTCGTGCTTGGCGGAGATGTTGGGCACGGTCGCGGCGGCGGAGACCACGTCGGCGCGGCGGTCGTACGGCTGGCGCACGATGGACTTGTACGTCTCGGAGACGTGGTGCTCGAAGCGCACTCCCTGGTCAAAGCCGAGGGCGTGACGGACTTCGGCGGCGGCGAGCAGGGTATCCACCTCGACCGAGTTGGAGAGGTTGAGGCCGACGAGGCTCGTTGAGCCGTCATCGGCGGCCAGCAGGCGCGCGCCCATCAACAGCCAGAGCACCGACCACGGGTTGTCGACGCCCACATACACGGAGACCTTGAACTCGTTGCGGATCCCGAGCTTGTGCATGAGGAGAGCCACGAGGATGGTCCCGCTGTTGATGTTGAGCACCTGGCGGATGCCGTACTCCGTGAGGTAGCCCAGGTACTCGTCGGCCCACTTGAGCGGGTAGTCGTTGGGCTGGCCGATGCCGCCAAAGTAGCCGGTGATGGTCTCGGGGCCGCCGAGATGGACGTTGGAGCCGTCGATGCCTTTGGTGTCGAGAGTCTCCACGTGGGAGGCGCCGATGATCTGCATGGCGGCAGCAACGGCGAGGATGTCCTCGCCCGGCGCCGACTGCTCGGCCATGTTGCGCACGCGGATGTAGCGGCCCGGCATGAGCTCACGCCGCTCGATCGCCTGCTTCGCCTCGCTGACCAGCCAGGGGAAGTACTGCAGGGCGCTGATCTCAAGGGTGACGGCGTTCGCTTCGTTGAGCTCCATGTCGTCGGCCCGCGTGCCGAGGACGCCGCGCCGGTACTCCGGCAGCGTCACGAAACTGCCGGCGTCGCGCTGCTCGGTGAGCCAGCGGAGGTCGTCCAGGTAGGGCGAGCCCTCGTCCTGCAGGCGTGCGAGACGCGTCTCGAGACGGCCGGCTTCGTCGCCCCGGCGGTTGATGTCGTCCACACCGCCGTACTTCTCAACGAGGTCGAGGAGTCCGTCGACGAGATGGTTGTCGGGACCGGCGAGGACGTCGTTCACGGCATCGAGGTCGTCGGGCGCGATGCGCAGCTGGTCGCGCATGACGTCACGTGTCGTCATCGGGTCTCCTTCGCGTACTCCGTGAACTTCTCGTTCTCGCCCTCGAGCATGCGGTAGCAGTGCTGCTCCTCGGGGAAG
>CAYTRM010000153.1:0-6758 GCA_964440225.1 uncultured Thermoleophilia bacterium
GTCTACACGACGTCCGCTCACCCTCGAACGAGCGACCCTGCAGCCATTTCCTACAGCCCGCCGACCGAATGCCGCCGCGGGAGTGGGGTGTCATCCCTGGCGAATCGATGCGACGAAGTAGTCGACACGCCCAATACTGATGGATGATCTGAGCTGGCAGCTGCGTCTCTTGCGATACACCCCATCATCAGCGGTGACGCGGCGTCGCCGTAGAATGTCCTCATGGCTAGCGTCGCAGCTTGGATCGAGACGTGTACCGGATGGAACCCGGCGAGTGTGCGAGCCGCCCAGCGAGACGCTGCGGGTTGGGGTATTCCGGCCGTCGACCAATACCTCCTCGATGACACCCTTGACAGCATCGTCGGGTGCGTCCTAGTCACCGACGCGGTCCGCAGCCTCGTCGCACTCGGTATCCCTCAGACGAAGCTGCTGGCGAAGCTGCGCGACAGGGACACAGACAACTTCTGGGCTTCGTGGGCCGAAATCTGCGCGTTGTACCAGCTGTCGCAAAGCGCGGGGCACGGCATGGCCTTGGGCTACGAGCCCGGCAAGTCGGCCCGGCGTCACTTCGATTTCCGTCTTGGAGTGCCGGACACGGGCTTCTCCGTGGCAGTCGAGTTCAAGGCGCTGGGTCTCTCTGATGACGAGGTGCAGTTCGCGACCCGCTGGCGTGGCTTCCTAGATGACCTCGCTCCGACTCACGGAGCGATTACTCACTTCGCTGGCCTGAACGACCCGTTCGCACCTCCTGTGCGCCAGGAACGACGTCAGCTCATGAGGGAGGCAACTCGCCAGGCCTCCCGATCCGCTCCAGCATTCACGCAGGCTTCATGCAGCGCCGTCGTCGCCTACGACACCGAAGAGCCATACCTGAGGCGTCTGAGAGGACGCATCCTGCTTGCGCTGAAGCAACTGGATGCGAGCGAGCCGTGTCTTGCGGCCTTCCACTGGAGCAATGGCGCAAGAACTGCTGACGTGCAGGCGATGCTTGAGACGCTGGACCTCCCCGAGAACCTCTTCGCCATCGTGATGTTGGGGGCCGTGATGGCGTTGCCAGCCGCTGGCCTACACCGCTACGCGATCTGGCACTTCCGGCCAGGCTTTGCAGTGCCGGAACTCGACACGAGTGCACCTAGGGTTGTCTGTCTGTCTGATTCGCCCGACAAGGCGTTCTGCGTAGCGCTTCTGGATCAGTTCGACCGGTCCGCATCCGTGCGGTTGTCTCGATTGAGCGTCCCGAATCCGAGGGGGGGGGTCGATAGAGCTGCTGCGGCGGGACGGCAGCCGGCGCCTCGATCCCTTCAACTTCATCTTCACCAGCGACCCGGCGGGCATCAGGAGCGGCGTCCTCAAGCCGGGGTGAGCAGCCGCCTCGGCTTCGTCAGGTCATCACGCCCAGCGATTGAGCATCTTCGCGCTTTCGTTTGGCGAGACTCCAAGCTCGTGCAGCCAGCATGCCTTCAGGATCTCTTCGACCTGATGCTCCATGCTCAGATAGTCCTGAGGCGACATGCGCTGCTTTCCGAGACCCCCATGACTCAATTCGTCTCGGGCCTGCTTGACGCGACGAGCGAACCTGTCGTCATCACCGGCGTCCATCTTCAGCCCTTGATTGCGCGCAAGACCAATCAGATCTACGAGGCGTTCCTTCAGCCCGACCCGTTTGTGCGCGTCTGCCTGTCTTGCGTTCAAGGACCGCAAGCGGTGGTACCCCTCGGCCGCTTGGACTAGGTTCAGGAACCTCGACTCCAGATACATGAACGGCGCGAACACCGTCGCGAAGTACATGTCGATCGGCAAGCGAAACGCGCCATGCGCATCAAGCCACCGCGGAAGCGCGGCCTCAAGGATAACGTCATCCTCGAGCGTGAAGAGCATCGAGCCGGCCCTCGCGTCTTGAGACCCAGGCAGAGGCTCCCCGCGGAGCACCGTGACGAACGGCGGAGGCACGGCAATCCGCCCGCCGTCCTCGAAGTGAGTCCGCGGAGTGTCAGACGCGAGCACCCTTACCTCAGAGACCGTGCAGGCTCGGCCCAGGCCAAGTGACACAAGGGTTTCGACTGGCCGGAGGTAGTCGTGATGCCATTCGTCGACCGTGCGCGCTACTTGGCTTCTGAAGGTCAGCCACGTGTCTGTTGTAAGGGCAGCGGACATTGAAGCCGGGCTCCACGTATCGAGCGCCCTCACTGACAAAGTGATGTCCACGTTCCCGTGAAGAAATTGCGTCTTGCGCGGGTGGTCAATCGCGATGGTCGCTTCATGACCGTCGTTGGGCTCACGTAGTGGTCTGAACGGCCGATAGGCGACGAACTCCGACAGGCCGGAGAAGCTGACGGACGCGAATCGAAACCGCGTCTCGAGGTCATCTCCGACGCGGCCGCCCAGCAAGACGGTGCCGACCTTGAACTCTTGGGCATGCCACGAGCCATACAGGGAGCTGAAGCCGGGAGCATCGGATGCACAGAAGCAGTCAATCAACGAAACAGGCGTTCCGTCGTGGGTACGCCCGCGGATGGCGATACTCCTGCCGAACTCATCGACCAGGGGGCTGGCCGTGGCCAACGACATTCCGTTCGGCGCAGTCGAGAGCACTCCGAACACTCGCCTCTCCGGATGCTCCGGCGTCCACCATTCGCCCATATGCGTCTGGCTGCCTGTCCCCATGTGGACCCCTTGTCGGCGCTGACACCGTACCATCGGTCGCTGGAATCAATCCGGATGGTGCTGCAGGATAGGCTCGATTCGGGCGTCACCCATCATGCGTCATGGTGGGGTCAGTCACTTCAGCGCCTGCCGGGTCAGCCAGGACACGTACTCATCCTTGGTCTTCATGTGTCTGACACTGCGATGAAGCAGAACACGAATGATGACGCTCTTAGCCAGGTATCGGAGGTCCCGGAGATCCTTGTCGACTACCTCGAACGAGCCACTGTGGACGATTCGCGAGCGGATTTCGTACAACCGGCTCAGCGATCGAATCACCTGCTCCCGTCCTTCAATCGAGCTGCTCAAGAGGTGAGCGGCTCGCAATCTCAAGCGATAGGCCAGCTCGACATCCTGATCGGGCACGACGAGCGTCTCGATGGCAATCGCGTAGTCAAGGAACTCCCGCTCCCGGACCGGCTCCGTGACGCCTCGTCCTGCCCAACGAAGCGAAGTGATCAGCAGCTCGGACAAGGACGACCTCGGGCTCTCTTGGAGCACCTGACGAACTCGGTCGAGACTCGGCCTCAGTGCAGGCGTTGACTTCAGACGCCGCATGGACATCTGCGGGAATGGACCTTCGAGAGCGGAGCTGAGGCCAAGGCCGCCGTCTGGCCACACGCAAGGGGTCAGGGTCCCCTCCGAAGCGGCCTCTCCAGGCATGTAGAGCCAACCGGGACTGTTCGGAATGAGGTCGGCGAAGAAGTTCAGGATGTCCACAACTTCGCGGGTC
This sequence comes from uncultured Thermoleophilia bacterium, assembly GCA_964440225.1. Taxonomy (GTDB): domain Bacteria; phylum Actinomycetota; class Thermoleophilia; order UBA2241; family UBA2241; genus CAIXSE01. The sequence goes on from CAYTRM010000153.1 coordinate 3,437, forward strand.
TTTCGTCGAGCGAGACTTTCGGCCGCGGCGGAGTCGCGGGCCATGACCTGTACCATCGCCATTGGCTTGCCCACGAGACCCTCCTCTCTCATATCCCTGAGGAAGATGCGCCTATGGCGCTCAGTGTCTCCCGAGCGATCCCGCCCAGCTGGCAGAGCCAACCTGCGCAGCCGCGTCTGCGTCATTCGCACGAACCGGACTCCTCCCCAGGTCAAGGGGAGCCCGTCGTCACCCATGCCGAGCACCGGCACGTAGCACGTGTACTGCGCTGGAAGCTCCCTCAACCGCTGACCAAGCTCGCGCATGGCGCTGGAAAGCCGCGCCTCAAATGCCCTCTCGTCCCTCCGTTCGATCTTGGGCACCAATGCCGAGAAGAGCGCATCCTGGAGGTAGCCCTCCACCGTGCGGCGTGAGATGTCTTCCCTTCGTGCGTGCTCCTTCATGAGTCGTTCGAGCACCTGGAAATGGGCCGCCGCATCCTCCTTGTCGAGGAAGATCGAACCCTGGCCTTGTCGAGAGAACCAGGGCCCTTCGAGAACCGAAGGATGGCCTTGTGTCAGGCCCTCGTAGAGGTGCCTGAGATAGTCCTCTACGTAGTCAAGCCCAGTCATCGTTCGCCCTCCGCATCTGGTCTCGGTACGACGGTTTCGTGAGTTGCAGCCTCACCCTAGCCCCAGTGAGCAGTGTCCGCCATGCGAATCGAACGGTGCCCCACCCTTCGACCGACACAGACTCGAGCTGACGCGACCCCAGAATGCCCACGCATGTCGGGATCACCCTGTGCGTATTCCGCCGCAAGCCGAACACCGATTCCGCTCCAAGCCGAACACTGATTCCGGAGCAAGCCGAACACCGATTCCGGAGCAAGCCGAACACCGATTCCGCCCGAAGCCGAACAGTTTCGAGGCCGCGGGCGGAAGTGATGACCGGCCGATGAAGCGGCGCATGGAGAAGGCCGCCAGACTCTCCTCGACCAGACGACGAGGAGGGCGCGGTGGCCTACAGGAGACTGTCCATGCGAAGGATCAGGGAGATCCTGCGGCTCAGATACGAGGCGGGGCTCACGGGGCGCGCCATCGCCCGCGCCGTCGGCGTCTCGAACTCGACCGTCTCGGGGCTCTTCACCCGGGCTGAGTTGGCCGGCCTTACCTGGCCGCTGCCCGAGGGGATCACCGACTCAGAGCTCGAGGAGCGCCTCTACCGCGACCGCTACCAGGCGGCCTGCGACCCGCGCGAGCCCGACTGGGCCGAGGTGCACGAGGAGCTGCGGGCTCACAAGCACCTCACCCTGCGCCTGGTCTGGACCGAGTACCGGCGCGATCACCCGGACGGCTACGGCTATTCCTGGTATGCCGAGCGTTACCGCGCCTGGCGGGGCCGCATCGACGTGGTCATGCGCCAGCACCACCGCGCCGGTGAGAAGCTGTTCGTCGACTGGGCCGGCGACACGCTGCCGTACACAGACCCCGAGACCGGCGAGGTCCGGCAGGCGCACCTCTTCCTCGCCGTGCTGGGCTTCTCCAACTACACGTTCGTCCGCGCCTACGGAGACGAGCGCACGGAGAGCTTCCTCGATGCCCACGCCCGCGCCTTCGAGCACATCGGCGGCGTCCCCGAGCTCGTCGTGCCCGACAACCTGAAGACCGGCGTCAGGCGGCCCGACCGCTACGAGGCCGAGATCGCGGCGCCCTACGCCGAGCTCGCCGCCCACTACGGCTGCGTGGTCATGCCCACGCGCGTGGCCAAGCCGCGCGACAAGGCCAAGGTCGAGGTCGGCGTGCAGATCGCCGAGCGCGAGGTCCTGGCGCCGCTGCGGCACCGCACCTTCTTCAGCCTCTCCGAGGCCAACGCCGCCATCGCCGAGCGCCTCGCGGCCGTGAACGCTCGCCCCTTCGCCAAGCTGCCCGGCAGCCGCGAGAGCATGTTCACGGAGCGCGAAGCGCCGCTGCTGCGTCCGCTGCCCGCCGAGCCGTACGCCCACCGCACGCGCAAGCTCGCCACCGTCCACATCGACTACCACGTCGAGCTCGAGGGCCACTACTACTCGGTGCCCTACCACCTCGTGCGCGAGAAGGTGGAGCTGCGCTTCGACTCATCCACCGTCGAGGTCTACCACGAGGGCGTGCGCGTCGCCGTGCACGTGAGAAGCCGCGGGAAGGGCAGGGCGACCACGCTCGAGGAGCACATGCCGGCAAAGCACCGGCACGTCGCCTCCTGGACGCCCGAGCGCATCGCGGGCTGGGCGGCCAAGACGGGCCCCGAGACGGCGGCGCTCTGCCGGGCGGTCATGGCCGCGAGGCCGCACCCCGAGCTCGGCTTCCGCAGCTGCCTCGGGGTCCTGCGCCTCGGCGACCGCTACGGACCCGAGCGCCTCGAGGCAGCCTGCTCACGCGCCCATGCGATGGGCGCCACCTCGTACCGCTCGGTGCGCTCGATCCTCGAGCGCGGCCTCGACCGCGAGGCTGCAGGCGCCGCCGCCGTCCCGCCGGCGATCACGCACACCAACGTGCGCGGCGCCGACTACTACGACTGAAAGGAAGAAGATGAACGACGCACTCACGATCGAGCGCCTCTACGACCTCAGGCTCGGGGCGATGGCCGAGGCCTTCTCAGGGGAGGCGAGGCGCTCCGGCGACCCCGAGCTCAGCTTCGCCGAGCGCTTCGGCCTCGTGGTCGAGCGCCAGTGGAGCGCGCGCGAGGAGGGCCGCCTGGCGCGCAGACTCAAGGCGGCGCAGCTGCGCATGGAGGCCTCGGTCGAGGAGGTCGACCTGCGCAGCCCGCGGGGCCTCGACCGCGGCGCCTTCCTCGAGCTCGCAGAGCTCGGCTTCATGCGGCAGGCCGGGAACGTGATCATCACCGGGGCCACCGGCCTCGGCAAGACCTACCTCGCCTGCGCGCTCGCCGACCGGGCGCTGCGCCGCGGGCACACGGCGCTCTACCGCAGGGTGCCGAAGCTGATCTTCGAGCTCGCCCTCGCGCGCGCCGACGGCAGCTACCTGAAGGCGCTCGAGAAGCTCGCCAAGGTCGAGTTGCTGCTGCTCGACGACTGGGGCCTCGCCCAGGTCGAAGGCCAGGCCGCCAACGACCTCATGGACGTGGTCGACGACCGCGCCGGCGTGCGCTCGACGATCATCGCGAGCCAGCTCCCGGTCTCAGACTGGCACCACCTGATCGCCGATCCGAGCATCGCCGACGCGGTGCTCGACCGGCTCGTGCACCGCTCGGTGCGCATCGAGCTCACGGGCGAGTCGATGCGCAGACGAGGGCAGGGAAAGGACGACGAGTTGACCTGAAGCCGAACAGTACGTGAAGCTTAGCAAGG
>CAYTRM010000154.1:0-6746 GCA_964440225.1 uncultured Thermoleophilia bacterium
ACCTTGATGAGCTTGGCGGCGCGCGTCGTCAGGGCCTCGAGGGACACCTCGATGCCGGGAGCGATCGCCCCCCCGAGGTAGTCGCCGTCGGCCGAGATCACGTCGAAGGTGGTGGCCGTGCCGTAGTCGGCGACGATGCACGGCCCGCCGTACGTCGCGAACGCGGCGACCGCGTTGACGATGCGGTCGGCGCCGACCTCCGAGGGGTTCTTCATGGCGATGCGCATGCCCGTGCGCGCACCGGGGCCCACGACGAAGGCGTCCAGGCCGAGGTGCTTGGAGCACATCTCGACCCACTGCTGGGTAAGGCGCGGCACGACGGACGCGACGCCCACCTCGTCGACCGCCTCCCTGAGCTGCAGGCCCTGGAGCGAGAAGAAGCCCTGGAGCAGACCGGCGATCTCGTCGCTGGTGCGGTGCCGCACGGTGGCGAGACGCCACTCGTCGACGACGGAACCCGCGTCCATGAGCCCGAGATGTGTCTGCGTGTTCCCGACATCGACGACGAGCAGCACCGTCAGACCTCCAGATCCAGCGCCAGGTCGATCCAGGGCGACCGCGTCGTGAGCGCCCCGGCGGAGATCACGTCCACCCCGGCCTCGGCCAGCTCCCGCACCCGCTCGAGCCGGACCCCGCCGGAGACCTCGACGAGCGCCCGGCCGGCCACGCGCCGCACGGCCTCGCGCACGGACTCCGTGTCCATGTTGTCGAGCAGGACGATGCCGGCGCCGCAGGCGAGCGCCTCGTCCAGCTGCTCGAGCGTGTCGACTTCGACCTCGAGCGCGTGCAGGTGCGCCGCGCCGGCGCGCACGCGCTCGATCGCCGCGGCGACGCCGCCGGCCGCCGCCACGTGGTTGTCCTTGATCATGGCGCCGTCGAACAGGCCGAAGCGGTGCGGCGTGCCGCCGCCGTGAACGACGGCCTGCTTCTCCAGGGCGCGGAGACCCGGCGTCGTCTTTCGCGTCGCGGCGACGCGGGCGCTCGTTCCCGCCGTCTCCGCGACGTACCGTGCGGTCAGCGTCGCCACGCCGCTCAACCTGCACAGGAAGTTGAGGGCCGTGCGCTCGGCGGCGAGGATGGCCGCCAGCGGGCCGCTCAGCCCGGCGACGGCATCTCCGGCGGCGAAGTGTTCGCCGTCGTGGACCAGCACGTCCACGGTGAGCGCCGGGTCGACGAGCGCGGCGGTCGCCTCGAGCGCCGCCACCCCGGAGAGCACACCCTCCTCGCGCGCGACCACGCATGCGGCGGCGCTGCCGGTGAAGGCCGAGCCGGTGAGGTCGCCGTAGCCGGCAAGATCCTCGGCGAGGGCGCGCGTCGCCGCTTCACGGGCCGCTTCTCTGTAGCTGCGTTCGTTCATCGTCCGTCCCGGCGCGGCTCAGCCGGCCGCCTCGCGCTCCGCCGGCGGCAGGCGCAGCGTGATGTGCCGCCGCCAGTGCTCGTCGTCCACCTTCGGGAAGTCGTCGCGGAGTTGCACGCCGCGCGACTCCTCGCGCAGCAGGGCACACTTGGCGATCTGCGTGCCCAGCGTGAGCATGTTGAGGACTTCGTACTCCGCCTCCCCCATGGAGCCGAAGCGAAGCCCCGAGGTGAGGCCGTTCAGTTCGGCGAGCGCCGCGGTCAGGTCGGCGGCGCGGCGCAGCACGCCCACCTTGTGGCGCATGACGTCGGTCAGGTGGCGGCGCGCGGCGGCCGCATCGCTGCCGGCGCCGTCCGGCGCCGCCTCCGGCAGGTCGAAGCGGAGGCGGCGGACATCCTCGCCGAGCCGGCCGATGTAGCGGTCCAGATCGCGCACCACGCGGTCGGAGAAGACGAGCCCCTCGAGCAGTGAGTTGCTGGCGAGCCGGTTGGCGCCGTGCACACCCGTGCTCGCCACCTCACCGCTCGCGTAGAGGCCGGGGACGGTGGTGCGCCCCCACTGGTCGGTGACGACGCCACCGACGAAGTAGTGACAGACGGGGGCCACCGGTATGAGCTGCGTCGCGAGGTCGAGGCCGTGGTCGGCGAGGCCGGCGCTCACCACGGGGAACCGCTCCTGCAGCCAGGCGGCTTCGAGGTGCGTCGCGTCGAGGTAGACGTGCTCCGACCGCTCGACCCGCATCTCGGCGACCATGGCGCGGACGACGACGTCTCGCGACGCCAGCTCCGCGCGCGGGTCGTACGCCGTCATGAAGCGTTCGCCGGCGGCGTTGCGCAGGTAGGCCCCCTCGCCGCGCAGCGCCTCGGTGATGAGCTGTACGGTCTCCTGCCCGGGGACCGCGAGGCCGGTCGGATGGAACTGGACGAACTCGAGGTCGCGGATGGCGGCGCCGGCGCGATACGCCATGGCGATGCCGTCGCCGGTCGCGACCCGGGGATTGGTGGTCCGCCCGTACACCTGCCCGGCGCCGCCGGTCGCCAGAATGGTGACCATCGCGACGTTGAGCGTGAGGCCACCGTCGGCGAGATTGAGGGTGAGCGCGCCGACGCAGCGCCCGCCGACGGTGAGCAGGTCGATGACGAACTCGTCTTCATAGAGCTGCACGCGACTGCCGACGCGGGCCGCCTCGGCGAGCGCGCTCGAGACCTCACTGCCGGTGGCGTCCCCGCCGGCGTGCACGATGCGAGGGAGCGAGTGGGCGCCCTCGCGACCGAGGACGATCTGCCCGTCGACCTTGTCGAAGCGCGGGCAGATCTCCATGAGCTCCCGCACGCGGTCGGGTCCCTCGTTCACGAGCACGTGGACCGTCTCTTCGTCGCACAGGCCGGCCCCGGCCTTGACCGTGTCCTCGAAGTGGAGCTCGGGAGAGTCGCTCGGCCCGAGGGCCGCGGCGATGCCCCCCTGGGCGAGGAAGGTCGTCGTGTCGTCGAAGGTCGACTTGGTGAGCAGGCCGACCCGCCAGCGGCGCGCGGCGCCGATGGCGGCCGTGAGGCCGGCGATGCCGCCGCCCAGCACGAGAACGTCGAAGGTGCGCCGGTGGAGCGCCTCGTCGGAGCGCGAGGCGACGTACGGGCGAGTCACGAGGACTCCGTCGGCGCGAGTTCGTCGCTGGTCACCGGCTCACCCTTCCGTGGCGTTGAAAAGCTCCACCTGCTGGCTGCGAGCTGTCGTTCGGGCCAGCCCGGCGACGTCGAGTTCGCTCATGCCTTTCGCGTGCTCCCAGACCTCGAGCAGGGGCACCAGCACGAATGCGCGCTTGACCATGCGCGGGTGCGGGAGCGTGAGCTCGGGATCCTCGGACTCGGCGTCCTGGAAGAGCAGTATATCGATATCGAGCGTGCGCGGCCCGAAGCGGATCTCGTGCGTCCTGCCGTGCTCGCGCTCGATGCGCTGGCACTCGACGAGAAGGTCGTGCGGCTCGAGGCCGGTGTCCAGACACACCACCTGATTGAGGAAGGCGTCCTGATCGAGGTGACCCTGCGGCGCCGTCTCGTAGATGCGGGACACGGCGACGATGCGAGTCGCGGGAAGCGCCGCAAGCGCTTCGCCGGCGGCGGCGAGGTACGCGCCGCGGTCGCCGACGTTCGCGCCGAGCGAGAGGAACACGCGTCGTGCGCTCGCTCCGCTCACGAGGTGCGCACCACTTCCACGCGGGCGGCCGCGACGGGGATCGCCACCGGCGGAGACGGCTTCGTCACCGCGACCTCCAGGAGTTCCGGCTCGAACTCGTCCCAGATCGCGTCGGTGATGACGGTGGCGAGCCGCTCCAGCAGGCGGAACTCGCCACCCTCGACGAGGTCGCGCACGATGACCACGATGCGCCCGTAGTCGACGGTGTCGGCGAGATCGTCGCTCAGCGCCGCGCCTCGCGCGGCGGGCTCCAGGCGCACGTCGACGACGAGCGTCTGGCCCACCGCCCGCTCCTCCGGCGTGACGCCGCAACGCCCGCGCAGCTCGATCCCCTCGACGGTGATGGACAGGCTCCGGGTCATCGTGTGGCCTCCCTGAAAGACGCCGGCCCTACCGCCGGCGAACGCTCACGAGGTCGCAACGCCCTCGCGGACCGCCAGCGCGACGCGCATGGCCTCGAAGTTCGGTTTGACATCGTGCACACGAAAGACGTGGGCGCCGGCCATGAGGCCGATGACGGTGGTCGCCACGGTGCCGGTGACGCGCTCACCGGGCTCGGACCCGAGGATCGCCCCGAGGAACCGCTTGCGCGACGCCCCCAGCACCACGGGGCGGCCGAGCGCCGCGAAACGGCCCAGGCCGGCCAGCAGCGCCAGATTGTGCGCCACCGTCTTGCCGAAGCCGATGCCCGGATCCAGCAGCACCTGGTCCTCGCGCACGCCGCGAGCCAGCGCGAACGCCATACGCGCCTCGAGAAAGCCGAGCACCTCGTCGACGACGTCGTCGTAGCGCGGATCGTCCTGCATCGTCTTGGGCTGCCCCTTCATGTGCATGAGGCAGACGGGGCACCCCGCCTCGGCGACGACCTCGACCATGCCGTCGTCGTAGCGCAGCGCGCTGACGTCGTTGATGATCGTCGCGCCGGCCTCGAGCGCCCGCCGCGCAACGGCGGCCTTCATCGTGTCGACGGAGATGGGCACGCCCACGCTGCCGGCAAGCTCCTCGATCACCGGGAGGATGCGGGCGAGCTCCCGGTCGGCCGGCACGGGGTCGGAGCCGGGCCGCGTCGACTCGCCGCCGATGTCGACGATCGCCGCGCCCTCACGCACCAGCGTGAGGGCCTGGCTCAGAGCGTCGCCGGCGGCCAGGAAGCGGCCACCGTCGGAGAACGAGTCGGGTGTGACGTTGACCACGCCCATGATGCACGGGAGCGGGAGACAGAGCGAGAACGTGGGCTCAGCCGGCATCACGGCGCTGGGTCAGCGCGGAGCGTTGATCAGGGCGAACACCTCGGCGCGCGTCGCCTCGTTGCTCTGGATGAGTCCGCGAACCGCGCTGGTCACCGTCTTGGCGCCCGGCGTGCGCACCCCGCGCATGCTCATACACATGTGCTCGGCCTCGATCAGCACCAGCGAGCCGAGCGGCTCAAGGGCCTTCTGGATCGCGTCCGCCACCTCGCTCGTGATGCGCTCCTGCAGCTGCGGCCTGGCGGCCACCTGGCGGACGACGCGGGCGAGCTTGCTGAGGCCGGCGATGTGGCCGTGCTCGCTCGGGATGTAGGCGACGTGCGCGAGCCCGTGAAACGGAAGCAGGTGGTGCTCGCAGATGGAGTAGAAGTCGATGTCCTTGATGAGCACCATCTCGCGGTGGTGATCACCGGGGATGGTGGTCAGAAGCTCCGCCGGATCGGGAGCCCCGATGCCCGAGAAGATGTCCTCGTACATGTCGGCGACCCGGCGCGGCGTCTCCCGGATGCCGGCTCGCTCCGCGTCCTCGCCGATCCCCTCGAGGATCAGCCGGACCCCTGTGATGATCTTGTCGCGATCCATGCCGTCGCCCGCCCTCAGGTCGCTTCGGGGTGGACGGGGTTCACGTGCGCCGGCTTGGGCACCGGCGGCTGCTTGGCGCGCTCCCGCTTCTCGGGCTCGGACGCCGTCGCCCGCCGGCGCGCCTCCTTCTCGTCGCGCTCGCGGAACACCTCGTCCTCGTGCACGCCGTCGACCAGCGCCTGGAACTCCGACGCCTCGATCGTCTCCCGGATGATGAGGATCTTGCTGATCCGGTCGAGCAGCTCACGCTTCTCGCCGAGAAGGTCCTTGGCGCGCTGGTGCGCCTCTTCGATGATGCGCCGGATCTCGTCGTCGATCTGCTTCGCGATCTCCTCCGAGTAGTCCGCCTGCTGCTGGAACTCACGGCCGAGGAACGGCATCGACTGGTCGTGGCCGAGCGTCCGCGGGCCGAGCTCCTCGCTCATGCCGTAGCGCATGATCATCTGCTTCGCCGTCGCCGTGGCCTTCTCGAGGTCGTTGGCGGCGCCGGTCGTGATCTCACCGAACACGACCTCCTCGGCCGCACGGCCGCCCAGCGTCATCGACAGGGTGTCCATGAGCTCCTGCTTGGTCGTCAGGAACTTGTCCTCGGTGGGCAGGGAGATGGTGTAGCCCAGCGCCTGCCCGCGACTGACGAGGACCAGTCCCTGGCACTCCTCCAGCTGTTCGTCCGGGACTACCCGGCCCTCTCCGAGCTGTACAACCGCGCCCTGGCCGAGGCCGGCGTCGGCGTCTCGCCCCTGCGCACGAGCCAGGGCGAACTGCCGTTCTTCGCCGTCTGGCGCCGTGAAGGACGCATGGTCCGCAGCGAGCTCTCCTGGCACGACGGCCTGCTGGACGGCGGCCTGGCCGCCTGGGCAGACGTGGAGGCCGCCCCCGCCGACCTCCACCGGCGCATGGCCGCGGACGGCGTGGTGGCGGTGGTCGGCAAGGCGGTACTGCTTGTCCTCCAGGCGCGGGCTCACGGCCGCGGCGCACCCCTGGCCCTCCCCCACCGCGGCTCGCTCTACGTGCCGGCCACCCACCGCCTGGAACACGGACTCCGACAAGCCGGACTCCTGCCCTGGGATCTCCACCCCATCCTGCGCGTCCGCTTCCGTTTCCTGGACCGCTGGCGAAGCCTGGATACGGCCGTGCTTGTCCCGGATCACCTTCAAGGCCTTCTCGGCGGAAGTGAGTTCCGAGCCTGCGAACTGGCCGAAGCCTTGCCCGCGGCCCGGTTGCAGGCGATCAGGACCTTGGACAGTCTGCGGACTCCGCAAGGCCGGGAAACCGCTCTCGACGCCCGCTTCCCCGAGGAACGTCGTGTCCTGCGCGAACTCAACCACCACCGCGCCGCCTTGGCCCGAGACCCCGCCCGCAGGCCCGAA
>CAYTRM010000155.1:0-6743 GCA_964440225.1 uncultured Thermoleophilia bacterium
CGTCCACGTGTACCCGGTGCTCGCGTTGCTGTTCAGCCGGACCTTGATCTCGTCGCCGACCTTCGCGTGCGCGACCGGCGGCATGACCGCCGAGGCGACCTTGACGGTCTGGGCGACGACCGGACTCGCGCTGGCCTCCGGCGATGCGCCGGAGTCACCGGAGCTCGACTCACCGCATGCCGTCGACCCGAGTGCCAGAAGAACAGCGACCCCGGCTACGACAAGCGCTCCTGCCTTGCCTCTCACGTCCCACCTCCGTAGACCCCTCGTCAGGCCTGACCGCCGATGCCCACTCCCCGGTGGCGCGACCTCTTGCGGTGCATCTCCAGCAGCGTTGACTGTCTCGGCAACGCCCGATCCGGTCTTGAACGTTTGCCGTACCGGCGCCGCCGCGCGCACGAGGCGACACCGTCAGTCCATCACCGGGAGATTCGTCGGCGCGGGAGTTCCCGGACGGGATGGGTACGGCGCCTCATCGCGAGGCGCGGGGGACGGACGCCCGCGCCGCCCGGGCGCCTCAGGCGGGAGCGGCGAGGCCGAGCAGCCGGAGCGCGCGCTTCCTGAGCGCGCTCCCGATCTCGGCCTTGGCGTCTTCGTCGGCGCCGCCGCCGATGAGGAAGGCGTAGCCTTCTTCCAGGGCTTTGACGGTCACCGCCAGCTCGTGCGTGTCGTCGACGGCGATGTGCCCGGCGGCCATGCACTCGGCAAGCGTCGCCTCGACGAGCTCGAGCGACGTCTCGTACAAAGCGGCGTAGCTCTTGCGAACGGCCGGGTGCCGCAGGCTGATGTAGAAGCAGGCGTAGAAGACGCTGTCGTCGAGCAGCTGGTGGTACTCCGGGTCGAAGAAGGTGTCGAGGATCGCGGCGAGGCGCTCGCGCGGGTCGGCGATCGCGGCGAGCCTGTCTCCGTACCCCTGGCGATACTCCTCGAGCAGGTAGTCGACCAGCTCGATCGTCATCTGCTCCTTGGTGCCGAAGTAGTGGATGAGCAGACTGGGGGGCGCGTCGATGAGCTTCGCGATCTTGGCGAGCGACGCGCCCTGCAGGCCCTCGTCCTTGAGCACCTGGTAGTAGGCGGCGAGCATCTCGCGACGCCGCTGCTTCGCCCACTCCTCACGTCTCACCGCCACTCCTCCCTTTCGTCGCGCCGGCGCGCCGGATCGCGGCCGCCGGCGGACCGCCCGGACGACGGTGCGCCCAACTCTACCCCGTTGCCGAGCCGCCGCAAGGCCCCTCCGCCCGATTGACTTGGATGAAGCCTCCGGAGATACTCGGCGCCGTCTCCAAGCCCGTCACCCTACGGCGATCGCTACGGGTGCCGGGCCGTACCACGGACAGACCGTGGGGCGGCGCGCGCAGGCGCCGTCGTGGGCCCGACGCGGAAACGCCCGGACCTCCCCGTGCTTGGAAAGGAGAAGGGAAGATGCTCGTTCGACCCGACCTTCGGGAGGCCGCTCCGCGCGGCACGCGATCCGGGATCGATCGCGGATCCGGTCAAGGACCGACCGGCCCCCACCACCCGCTTCGCCACCGGGCCACGCTCGCGACGCTGCTGGCGGCGCTCCTCCTCACTGTGCCGGTGCTCGCGGCCGGCTGCGGCGCCGCGGACGCCGGCGAGAGCCCCGCCGGCGCCGAGCTCACCGTGTTCGCCGCCGCCGGGCTCACCGAGGCCTTCACCGAGATCGGCGAGCTGTACACGGCCGCCCACCCGGGCACGACGATCCGCTTCAACTTCGCCGGCGCACCCACTCTGGTGATGCAGCTTCGGCAGGGCGCCTCGGCGGATGTGGTGGCTCTGGCCGACAACGCCAACATCGAAAAGGTCGCCCGCCTCGTCGGCACGCCACGCGTGTTCGCCCGCAACAAGCTCGCGATCATCGTGGAGCCGGGCAACCCCTGCGCCGTCACGTGTCTCCGCGATCTCGCCGACCCGGAGCTCAAGGTCGTTCTGGGCGAGCCCACCCTTCCTGGCGGCGCGTGCGCCGACCGGATACTGGCCGCGCAGGGCATCGGCGTGGAGCCCGTGTCGCTCGAGGACAACATCAAGGGTGTCGTGACCAAGGTCGCCATGGGAGAGGCCGACGCCGGGATGGCCTGGGTCAGCGAGCTCACCGAGGCCAGGGGCAAGATCGACGGCGTCGTCATCCCCGACGACCAGAACGTGATCGAGTCGTTCCCCATCGCGGTCGTCGGCGGCACTGCTCAGGACGGCGCCGCTGCGGCGTTCGTCGACCTGGTGTTCTCCGCCGCGGGCCGGCGCGTCCTGCAGGCCAACGGCTTCATGCCCCCGGAGTGACGCCGGAACCGTCATGCCCGCCAGACGAGGGGAGTCATAGACGATGGACGTGTACGGCACTCTGAGGGACGCCTTCGCCGCGACCGTGGAGAGCAACGGCCTCGCGGGCCGCAGGATCAGCATCACGTGCCGGGCGCTCGCGCCGGTCGAGGCCATCGGCAACCCGGAACACGCGGACTACCCGATCCTCAAGGGCAAGGAGGTGATGGTCGAAGCCACCTTCGAGGGCGCCCGCGGACAGGCGTTCGCCGGCGCCTACACGAACGCCGACTACGTCGTTGAGGACCTGCCACGCATGGCCCTCGACAGCGACGCGAGCCGCGCGAGCTTCATCGCGGGGCTCAACGCGGTCTACCGCCACCTGGGCTTGTGCGACGGCACCGTGCACTGCAGAGACGCCGAGCCGAAGGAGTGCGCCGGACACCTCATGGAGAGGCTCGCGGGCCGCGGCCGCGTGCTCCTCGTCGGCCAGCAGCCGCGGTTTCTGGAGACGCTGGCGGCGGCGACCGAGACCCGCGCCGTCGATCTGGACCCCGACAACATCGGTTCGACCGCCGGCGGCGTCACCGTCGAGCCGCCGGAGAACACGGCGGACGCGCTCCGCTGGTGCGACGTCGCCTTCGCCACGGGGTCGACGCTCGTCAACGGCTCGATCACCGGCCTCGTCGACGGCGGCAAGCCGGTCGTGTTCTACGGCGTGACCGTCGCGGCCGCCGCGACCATCCTCGGCCTCGAGCGATACTGCCACTGCGGGCGCTGACCCCCGGGGAGCCCGAGAAGGGGGAGCTCCGGCCGGCAGGCAGACGTCCCGGTCTGAATGATTGCATGACTGTTCAGTCAATGATACCCTCGGCCCGCGTCGTACTCTCGCCGGCCGAGTCGGCCGGACCACCCCAGGAGGGACCCCATGGCCGTCATCCCCGCGGAGGAACGACAGACGTGCGTCATCGATCGTGAGCGGCTGCGCTCGCTGACAGCCCGCGAGCGCGACGCCTACGCCACAGCGCATCCGCGCTCGCGCGACCTCTTCCGGCAGGCGGCCGGCACGCTGCTGGCCGGCGTCCCGATGAGCTGGATGAGCATGCTCACCGGCGACCACCCCCTGTACTTCGCGGAGGCGCGCGGCAACCGCATCACCGACGTCGACGGCCACACGTACATCGACTTCTGCCTCGGCGACACCGGCGCGATGACCGGCCACTCGCCGGACGCCGTCGTGCGCGCCGTCCAAAGGCGTCTCGGCGACCTCGGGGGCATCACGACCATGCTCCCGACGGAGGACGCCGGCTTCGTCGGGGCCGAACTGCAGCGCCGCTTCGAACTGCCCTACTGGCAGTTCTCACTGACCGCGACCGACGCCAACCGCTGGGTCCTCCGCCTGTGCCGGCAGGTGCAACGGCGTCCCTATGTTCTCGTCTTCAGCGAGTGCTACCACGGCAGCGTGGACGAGACGATCGTCGTGACCGGAACGGGCAGCGCAGCGCGAGCCAAGCCGGGCAACGTCGGGCCGCAGGTCGACCCTGCCCAGACCACGAAGGTCGTCGAGTTCAACGATGTGGACGCGCTGAGCTCGGCCCTCGAGCCTCGTGACGTCGCCTGCGTGCTCATGGAGCCGGTCATGACCAACATCGGCATCGTGCCGCCTGCACCCGGGTTTCTCGACAGGGTGCGTGACCTGTGTGACCAGACCGGCACCCTCCTCATCAACGACGAGACGCACACGATCAGCGCCGGCGCCGGTGGGTGCACTCGCGCATACGGCCTGCGCCCCGACGTCGTGACCATCGGCAAGGCGATCGCCGGCGGCGTTCCCATGGGCGCTTACGGCGTGTCCGAGGACCTCGCCGCGCGCATTCTCGCCGACCCCGACGCAGACCTGGTAGACCAGGGCGGCGTGGGCGGCACGCTGGCCGGCAACGCCCTGGCGTCGGCCGCCGCGCGCGCCGCGCTCGAGCAGGTGCTGACGGACGTGAGCTACGCGCACATGATCGCGCTGGCAACCCGTTACGCCGAGGGCGTGCAGGGCGTCATCGACGAACACCGCGTCCCGTGGGTGGTCGTGCAGCTCGGAGCCCGCGCGGAGTATCGCTTCTGCCCGTCGGTCCCACGCACCGGCGGCGAGTCGCGCGCCGCTCACGACGGCCCGCTCGAGGAGTACCTGCACCTCTCCACGATCAATCGCGGCATCTTCATGACGCCGTTCCACAACATGGCCCTGATGTGCCCCGCCACCACTGCCGCCGATGTCGACCGGCACACGGACGTGTTCGCCGCGGCGGTGGCGGACCTCTGCGGCTGAGCGCCCGCGGAGGCCGGCCGGGAGAGGTCAGGAGTCGAAGCCGACGCCGAAGCGGTCGAGCGTCCGGAGCCACAGGTTGCGCCGGCCGTCGCGGGCCTCCGCTCCGATAGTCGAGCGCCGCGTGACCTCGATCAGCGGGAAGCGCAAGGGCTCCGGCGGAAACGGCAGCGGGCGCGACCGGACGAAGTCGAGTCGCGTGAGCTCGGTGGGCGAGTCGCCGACGAGGTCGAGCGCGACGCGCGCGCCGAAGCGTGAGGCGGCGACTCCGAGTCCCGTGTACCCGAGCACGTAGGAGACGCGGCCGTCGAGCGCCGTCCCCCAGAACTGGCAGAAGCGGGAGCAGGTGTCGATGACTCCCGCCCAGCGATGCGTGAAGCGCAGGCCCTCGAGCTGCGGGAACGTGGCGAAGAAGTGCCGCGCCAGCTTGGCGTACATATCCGGACGGTCCTCGAGCCCGGGAGCGATGCGATTGCCGTAGTGATAGAAGGCGTCCCAGCCGCCCCAGAGGATGCGCTGGTCCTCGGTGAGCCGGTAGTAGTGGAAGAGGTAGCCGGCGTCGGCGAGCGCCTGGCGACGCGACCAGCCGATGGCCTCGAGCTGCTCCGGCGAGAGCGGCTCTGTCATGAGCGCGTAGTCGTAGACGGGGACGACGTGCAGGCGCAGGCGCCGCAGGAGCGGCCGGAACGCGTTGGTCCCGAGGATGGCGCGCCGTGCGCGCAGCGTTCCCCACGGCGCGCGCAGCTCGACGCCGGCGCCGGAGCGCGAGAGCGCCGAGACCGGCGTGCGCTCGTAGAAGCGCACGCCCCGCTCGGCGCACACCCGGGCGAGACCCCAGGCCAGACGGGCGGGATCCAGGATGGCGGCGTCGTGGTGCCACAGGCCGGCGTGATACAGCGGCGAACGGACGTCGGCCTGCATGGCGTCCCGATCCAGCCACTCGTGGGCGAGCCCGACGCGGGCGTAGTGGTCGCGCTCCTCGCGCAAGCCCTCGACCTGCCACGGCGCGCTCGCGATGTCGAGCTCTCCGGTGCGCTCCCAGCCGCACTCGATGCCGTGCCGGGCGACGGTCTCCTCGATCGCGTCAAGGTTCTCCATGCCGAGGTCGATCAGCCTGCGCTCCTCGCGCGGGAACAGCTCGGCGCCCTGGGCCACGCCGTGCGTGAGCGACGCCATACAGATGCCGCCGTTGCGGCCGCTTGCCTGGCCGGCGACGACCCCGGCGTCGAGGACGACGATGTCGGCGCCGGGGTCGCGCTCCTTGGCCTGCAGGGCGGCCCAGAGACCGGTGAAGCCGGCGCCGACGACGGCGAGATCGCAGCTGTCGGCGCCCGTGAGCGCCGGCGACGGCGACGGCGCGCGGGGATCGTCCAGCCAGAAGGGCGTCGGCTCGGCGTCGCGCAGCGCGCGCAGCGCCCCGGCGTCACCCGACGCGCGTGGGTCGGTGTAGGTCGATGTCATAAGGAGCACCCTCCGGAGTGGCGTGAAGCGGCGGCGTTCACTCGAAGCGTCGCCGAGGGGACGGCGTCAGACGCCGTCGGGAGGGATCGCGGGACCGACGGCGCAGCCGGTCCAGCCGCGCGGGCGACGCCACGTGTCGTGGATGCCGTGCCACGGTCGCATGACCGCAGACTAGGCGCGGCCTTGTGACGGAGTCAACAGCGCGGCGCGCGGATGACGAACAGCGAGCAGGAATCCGTTCGGCGCCCCTTCAGATTGAGCAGGTACGCGCGCCGGCGGCGGCGCGACAGACCTACTGCAGCGCCTGGACCACGAAGGCCCTGTCGCCGGCGAGCCAGCCGACCAGGCCGTAGCTCGTGTTGTCGGAGCCGTAGGCGTAGGCGAAGTTACCCTTGCTCGGGTCACCTGCGCCCGCGGCGCCGCTGCCGCCGAGCGCTTTGGCGCTGATGAAGCCGACGGTGGTGCCGTACCACGAGCGCAGCCCGGCGCTGCCACTCGTGAAGGTGCTGTCGCGGAAGTCGAGGACGACCGCACCGTCGACTTTGGCCACGATGTGGTCGCCGACGGCGGAGATGCTGATGTCGTGGGGCGTGCCGTAGATGCTGAAGCCGGCGGGGATCGACGCGGTCGCGATCGGCGCCGACTCCCTGCCGGCCACGACCTTGCGGACGACGAACTTGTTGCCCAGGCC
>CAYTRM010000156.1:0-6739 GCA_964440225.1 uncultured Thermoleophilia bacterium
ACCTACATCGAGTCGACGAACATGAGCCAGCGCAAGCAGACGGTCATCGACATCCTCCGCGACAGTCGCGACTTCGTCTCGGGCGAGGCCATGAGCGACGTCCTCGGCATCTCGCGAAACGCCGTGCACAAGCACATCAAGTCGCTACGCAAGCGCGGCTACAGCATCACCGGCGTGTCGCGCAGGGGCTACCGGCTCGAGGACGAGCCCTGCCGGCTCTCGATGGCGCACGTCACGGCGCGCACCGAGAAGACCGTGTTCGGGCACTCCTTCCGCTACCACGACGAGATCGAGTCGACCAACATCGAGGCCAAGGCGCTGGCCACCAGAGGCGCCCCGGAGGGCACTGTGGTCGTGGCCGAGTCGCAGACGGCCGGCCGCGGACGGCTCGGCCGCCGCTGGACCTCGCCGGCCGGCAAGGGCCTGCTCTTCTCCGTCGTCCTGCGTCCTCCGCTGCCGATGAGCGAGGCGCACCTGCTCACCATCGTCGCCGCCGTGGCGGCGGCCGAGGCGATCGAGAAGCACGTGCCCGCGCAGGTGGCGATCAAGTGGCCCAACGACCTCTTCATCGGCGACCGCAAGGTCGGCGGCATCCTCATGGAGGTCTCGGGCGAGCAGGACGAGGTCGACTGGGTCGTGCTCGGCATGGGGCTCAACGTGAACACCGAGTACAGCGAGCTCCCCGTGGCCCTGCGGCGCACCGCCACGTCGCTCAAGATGGTCGGCGGCGAGGCGGTGGACCGCAGCGAGGTCCTCGCCGCCCTGCTTCTCAGCCTCGAGTCCCACTACAAGACGGCCTCCCGCGGCGGGTTCGAGCGCGCCCTCACCGCCTTCCGCGAGCGCGACTACCTGCTCTCCCGCACCATCAGCGTGGAGACGCGCCAGGGGCCCGTGGTCGGCGCCGCCGCCGGCATCGACGACCGCGGCGCGCTGCTCGTCCAGCTCCCCGAGCGCCGCGTCCGCAGCTTCCACTCGGGCGACGTGACGCTGCACTCGTGACGCCCGGCTCGTAGCCGGCGAAGAGCGCGAAGCCCCCGGGCGGCGGACGGTCCGTCTTGACAGCCGCCCGGGGGCTCACTACATTGTCACCTCTCTCGATTCCTGTGAGGTTGACAATTGCTGGGCGCCGCGACCCCCGTCACGACCCGCGAGATCGCCGCCGCCGCCGTCTTCGCCGCGATGATCGCGGCGGGGGCGTACGTGGCGATCCCCGTCGGCTCCGTCCCGTTCACGCTCCAGACGCTCGTCGTGCTGCTGGCGGGGATGGCGCTCGGGCCGCGCATCGGAGCTCTGAGCGTCGCCGCCTACCTGGGTCTCGGCCTCATCGCTCCCGTGTACGCCGGTGGGACCTCCGGCCTCGGGGTGCTGCTCGGGCCGACCGGCGGCTACCTCTGGGGGTTCGTCCCGGCGGCTGTGGTGGCCGGCCTCATCGCCGGCGGCGGCCGGCCCTCGCTCGCACGCCTCACGGCCGCCGGCCTCGCCGGTCTCTGCCCCATCTATGCCCTCGGCGCCCTGTGGCTGGCGCTGCAGCTGGGCGTCGGCCCGCGCTCCGCGGTGCTGCTGGGGGTGGCGCCCTTTGTGTGGGCGGACGTGCTGAAGGCGGTGGCGGCGGCGCTCGCGGCGCGCGCGCTGGTCAGCTTGCCGCTGGACCTTCCTGCACTTCAGAGAGACCGCTGACGTCGGCGAGCGCCTGCCCGCGCAGGCGCAGGTTGATGCGGCCGCGCTCGTACTCGACCATGAAGTCGGTGGAGCTGCCGTCGCGGTAGGCGAGGTCCTTGTCGCGGAGCACCCGCGCCAGCGCCTCGACGTAGTCCTCGTCCAGCGTCACGCCGGCCATCGTGCGCAGCTCCTTGAGCGCCTCGAACGAGCTGCGCGCCCCGCGGTAGGGGCGGTCGGACGTCATCGCGTGGTAGCTGTCCGCCACCGCGAGGACCTTGCTCAGCTCGGGGATGGCCTCGCCGTGGATCCCGTTGGGATAGCCGCTGCCGTCAAGCCTCTCGTGGTGGTAGCGGACGATGTCGGCGACCTCCTGGTAGGCGGCCAGGTGCGAGAGCACCTCGGCGCCCTTCTCCGGGTGCTGCCGGATGTACTGCCACTCCGCGTCGTCGAGCGCCGTCGCCTTGCGCAGGACGGCGTCGGGTACGCCCACCTTGCCGAGGTCGTGGAGCAGGCCGGCGAGGTGCAGCGCCTGCTCCTGCTCGTGAGGCAACTCGAGCACGGCGGCCATGTCGCGGCAGTACATCGCCACGGCCGCCGAGTGCTGCGCCGTGTACTCGTCCTTGCTGTCGAGCAGCACCACCATGGCGGCGGCGAGGCCGATGTTCATCTCCAGGTACTGGTCGCTCAGCTCCGTCTGCCGGGCCACGTGCTCGCGCTCGCGCACCAGCAGCTTGAACATGTACTGGCTCGCGAACAGCGGGATGAAGAGGAGCGCGACGGCGATGATCCCGGCGGCCGCGTGCAGAGCCGCGATCCCGAGACCCAGCAGCAGCAGTACGGCCAGGGAGCGGACGAAGGGAGGCATCTCCTCCCGCCAGAACGCCGTGAAGTGACGCTTGTACTTCACGCGCATACCCAGGCTCAGCAGCGCCAGGTTGGTGGCCTCGAAGACGACGGCCGCCGCGGCCCCCGCGACGATGAGCCCGAACGTCAGCTCGTTGAGCGCCACGCCCAGCGGACCCAGGAGGGCGTCGAACACGAGCGAAGCGAGGAAGACCGAGACCACGAAGTTGGCCGTGTTGTAGACGACCACGGCTCGCGTGTTCTCGCGCCAGGCGCCCCACAGGCCGACGCCAACGGCGACGGCGATCGCCGGCAGGCGACCGGTGAACATGATCGCCAGCAGGATCGGGAGGTTGAACGCCGCCAGGGTCACCCTGTCGGAGACCTCGACGGCCATCTCGTCGGCGATGATCGCGAGCACGAGGAAGACGACGGCGTCGCGGATGACGGCCGGCGAGAGCGGGATGGGACCGGGGAAGAAGGATGCGTACGCGGCCACGAACCCGGCGCACAGCGCCAGGCTCGTGGTGAGCACGCGGTAGTTACGCTCGGCTATGGTCACGGCACCTCACGGGGTGTGCAGTGCCCCGTCTATCGGCACCGAACCGAAAAGCTTGAACGGTCAGTGCATCTTGCTGCCGCCGCCGCTCGTGACGAGGGCGAACAGCAGGGACGCGAGTGTCTTTTCGATCTTCTTGCTCATGAGCGGACCTCAGTCGATCGACGACTCGCGGTCAGTGCATCTTCCCGCCGAAACGGATGTGCATCTTGCCACCGGACTTGATGTGCATCTTTCCACCGAAGCGCATGTCGCCTCCTAAAGGTTTTCGGCCTGGTGCCGATACAATGTGGTTGACAATCGTGCAACGACTCTACGGATACACGCAGGGTCGTGCCTAGCCCGCGTGCTTGGACATAGTGGGCAATTCGTACGGTCATAGTTGCCAGTTTGGACAACGCTTCCCGCCGGAACCCGCTCCGGCGACCCCGGCTCGGGACACACGACCCCGCATGTTGTAGGCTTCGGCGGCGGCCGTGGGGAGATCGGCCGCGGGGCACGCGAGCGTGCCCGCCTCGGCGGGCATGTCGCGCAGCAAGGGGGACAAGCAATAGAGGCGAACGCCGCCGCCACGGAGACACCGGACGCGACCCTGACCGGCAACGGCAGCTTCCTGCTGCTCTGGGCCGGCCAGTTCGTCTCGCAGATAGGCGACCGCCTGGCCGCGCTCGCCTTTCCGTGGCTCGTGTACACGAGCACGGGCTCGGCCGTCGGCACCGGCGCCGTGTTCGCCCTCTACACGCTCCCCTACGTCCTCTTCGGCGCCTTCGCCGGCGTGCTCGTCGACCGCTTCAACAAACGCAGCGTGATGGTGCTCGCGGACGTGGCCCGTGCGGCACTCGTCCTGCTGGTGCCGCTGGTCGCCTCCCGCTCGCTGCCCCTGGTCTACGCGCTCAGCTTCGCGATGGCGACGGCCGGCGTGTTCTTCGACCCCGCCAAGCTCGCCATCGTCCCGGAGATCGTGCCGCGCGCCCGGCTGATGCGCGCCAACTCACTGCTCGCCACCGCCGAGAACCTCACCGAGATCCTCGGGTGGGCCTTCGCCGGCCTGCTCCTCGCGTCGGTGAGCACGACGACGGCCTTCGAGCTCGACGCCGTCACCTTCGTCGTCTCGGCGGTAGCGCTGCTGCTGATGCGCTACCGGGCTCCCGCGCGCGCAGCCGCCGAGCGCAGCGCGCGTGCGCTCTGGCGCGAACTGGGCGAGGGGTTCGCCTTTCTCCGCGGCCACCCCGGCTTGCGCGCCAACACGGTCATGATCATCGTCTGCGTCGCGGGTCTCGGCGCCGCCTATCCCCTCACCTTCATGCTCGCCGTCCGCGTGCTGGGCGGCGGGACCAAGGCCTTCGGCATCCTCGAGGCGGCCGTCGGCGCGGGGTACCTCATCGGCTCACTCGTCCTCGCCACGCTCGCGCCGCGCGTGCGCAAGGGCTGGACGATGGTCGTCGGGCTGGCGTTCATGGGAGCGTGTCTCGCGGCCGTGGCCGCCGTGGAGTCGGTCTGGCAGGCGAGCATCCCCTTCCTGCTCTTCGGGGTGGCCAACGCCGTCGCCCTGATCGCCGTCGACACCTACCTGCAGGAGGTCGTGCCCGAGGGCATGCGCGGCCGCGTGCTCGGCACGCGCTTCACGCTCACCCAAGGCACGTACGCACTTTCGGTGCTCGCCGGCGGGGCGCTCGCCGGCGTCTTCGACGTTCGCGCGCTCTTCATCGTCGCCGGCGCGATCGTCGCGGTGTCGGCGTTCCTGGGGTTGCTCACCCGCGAGGTGCGCGAGGCCTGACGCGCCGGCGGCCGGCCCGCAGCCGGCCGTCCGCGGCGGCTGCGGCGTCCCGGGGACAGGTGATACCCTTGTGGTCATCTCCGTAGGGTGGCCGAAGGACGCCGGTCCGCGGCCCTCGAGCGCGAACGCAAAGGCACCATGACCTCCCCCAGCACCACGCAAACGCCCGGACTCCCTGCAACGCCGCGCACGAGCTGGCTCCAGCTCGGCGTGGTCAGCGCGGCGGAGTTCGTGGTCTGGACGGGCTTCGGCGCGATCATGCCGTTCCTGCCCATCTTCCTCAGAGATGAGGCCCACAGCTCGCTGTTCATGATCGGCCTCATCTCCGCGATGTTCTATCTGGGCACGCTCCTGTTCTCCTCGCCCTTCGGCTGGCTCAGCGACATGATCGGCCGCAAGCCGGTGATGATCGGCGGGGTCATGCTCTTCGCCGTGTCGATGCTGCTCTTCACGACGACCATGAACCCCTGGTGGTTCGTGCTGTTCCGACTGCTCGAAGGGATCGGGACGGCGGCGGTGGCACCGGCGGCCATGGCCTACGTCGCCGACGTCACCACGGATTCCAACCGGAGCAAGGCCTACGGCATCCTCATGTCGGCGCAGTTCGGCGGCCTCATCGTGGGGCCGGCCATCGGCGCCACCGCCCTGCGGCTGCTCGGCGACGGCACCACCGGCTTCCACTCCATCTTCTACTTCGGCGCGATCCTCGCGGCGCTGACCGCCGTGGCGCTGGTCGCCTTCATCCGCGAGCCGGCCCAGCTGCAGGAGCGGCGCCGTGCGCGGCGCGGAGCCAAAGCCGAGAGGCCGCCCTACAGACAGATCCTCACGCCGGCCATCCTGGCTTTTCTGCTGGTCGGCTTCACCAGCCACTTCGCCATGGGCGCGTTCGAGGTGGTGTGGAGTCTCTTCCTGCGCGACCTCGGCGCCTCGAACACCTACATCTCGGCCACGTGGATCGCCTTCAGCGTGCCGATGCTGTTCGCCTTCGTGGGCGGGATCATCGCCGACCGCTACAGCCGCTTCATCCTGATGTTCACCGGCTACACGATATCCGCGGCCGCGTGGATCATCTACGGCACGACCACGAGCCTCGTGGTCTTCATCGTCGTCAACGTGATCGAGGGGTTCGCCATCGCGTTCTCGTACCCCGCCAAGCAGGCCTTCCTCGTCCAGGTGAGCCCAAGACGGTTCGTCGGGACGGTGACGGGCCTCGAGACCACGGCCATGCAGCTCGCCGGCCTGATCGGCACGCTGACGGCGCCGGTCATGTACGGGTGGATGTCCGGCTACGTGATGGCTTTCGGCGGGGTCGTCAACATCATCGGCCTGGCGATCGCCGCACCGGTACTCGCCCGCGCATGGCGGCGCGTCCGGGCGGCGCCGGAGCCCGGAGCCACTCCCGGTGAGGCGGATCCGCAGCCGGTGGCCGCCGCCCAGCCGCCGTTCGGGATCGACTAGCGGCGCGGCGGAAGCGGCGGCGCGAGTGGCGGGCGGGCGCAGCCGCACCCGCCTGCGGCGCTCAGAAGCGCCGCACCTCGCCGTACAGTGTGGTCCGCTGCACCGGCGTGCGGCCGGCAGCGCGGATCAGCCGCACCATCTCGGGCACGTCGCACTGATTGCGCACGCCGGCGGCGGCGACCACGTTCTCCTCGATCATGGTCGAGCCCAGGTCGTTGGCGCCAAAGGCGAGCGCGACCTGCCCGAGCCTCAGGCCCTGCGTGACCCACGACGCCTGGACGTTCGGCATGTTGTCGAGGTAGACGCGGCTGACGGCCAGCAGCCGCAACTGTTTCGACTCGAGGAGACCCATCACATCGTCGATCGTTGATACCAGCGCCTTGGCCGACCCTTCAAGGACCACCCCGGCGGATTCGACGCCGCCGGCAAAGGCGGCATAGTTG
>CAYTRM010000157.1:0-6704 GCA_964440225.1 uncultured Thermoleophilia bacterium
AGAACGGCCGGCCGGTCGCCGTCCTGCTGTCGTTCGACGAGTACGAGGTGCTGCAGCGCTCCGACGACCACTTCTGGGGCCAGGCGGCGCGGGCGGCCGAGGCCGAAGGCTTTCTGAGCGCCGCGGATTCGCTCGAGTACCTGCAGGGCGGGGCGCCCTCAGAAGGCCGTGCTGCCTCTTAGTCTCTCCAAGGCGGCCGTCCGCTTTCTGGACACGCTGCCGCCGAAGCAGTTCCGGCAGGTCGCGCGCAGGATCATCATGCTCATGGCCGACCCCCGGCCTGCGGACGCCCGGCGCCTCAAGGGCTACGAGTACTCGCGGGTGACGGCCGGGGAGTACCGCGTCGTCTTCGACGTCCGCGGCGGCGTGCTGCGCGTCGTCGCCGTCGGCAAGCGCAACGACGACGAGGTGTACCGGCGGCTCAGCCGAAGCTGACGCCGCCTCGTCCGCCGCTGACGCCGCCTCGTCCGTCGCCCGTCAGTCCGCCATCCGCGCGAGCTCCGCGAGCCCGTACTCGAGCACCACGTCGTGCCCGCGCAGCGCGCGCGAGACGTTGCGCAGCGTCGCCGGCACGCGCACCTCGGGGGCGACGCCGCCGCGCCAGACGCCGCGCGTGGGCCGCGAGTCGAGCTGGACGACCTGGTCCGCGTTCAGCGAGCGGCCATAGGGCCAGCCGACGTGGAATCCGCCCGGCAGTAGCGCCCATGAGGCCGCACATCGGGGAGCGCTCGCACCGAGCGCGCCTCAGCGCCGCAAGCCCAGGGAGACCAGCAGTGCGTCGTCGACGCGGGCCATGACGTCCGGCGGCACGGTCGCCAGGAGCCGGCCGAGACGCGGCTTGGCGACCGTCATGAGCTGGTCGCACTTCACCACCGACGGCTTGGGAAGGAGGTTGTCCGGCAGGCGCACCAGGAACGGATACTCGGAGGACGGCAGCCTTGACGTGACGGCTGCGACGATCGTGGTGGCCGCGGCCCTGTTGCCGATGTCGTTCTGGACGACCAGCGCCGGGCGCGCTCCCGCCTGCTCGCTGCCGCGCCCCGGGCTGAAGTCGACCCAGTAGACCTGGCCGCGGCGGGGCTCGCTCACCATTCGTCGAGCACCTCGGGCGCGGCCGCTACGGTAGTCTCGGCGATCTCGGCGGCCGGCGCCGCCTGCTCGCGATAGCCGCGCTCCATCGCCTCCGCCTGTTCGCGGTCGCGCAGGCAGGCGACGGCCTCTACGACCAGGTCCGTCTTCGTCCTGCCACTCCGCACGGCCCGCTCCTCCAGGTACTCGTTGACCCACAAGGGCAGGCGGAACTGGGCCTGCCGTGTCGTCTGCCGTGCCATGGACCCTCCCCGTTGCGCCTGGAGAGAGAGTGTACGCGGAGCGACGGCTCCTGACCAGTACGATTCGTACTGATAAACCGCAGTACGTCATGCGTGGCACCTGCTTGCCACTGGTCCCTAGGAGTGTCGCGCACGCTGCGTCGACGCACAACGGTGACGAATGCCGCTCAAGGATGACGATCACGGCCCGCGGTCCGGTCGCGCTCACGACGCGAGCGCCCCATTCGGCGCGCGGCTCGCTCGGTCATCATCCTCCGCTGCCGAGCATGCTCTTGTAATGTGACAGTTAGGTGTTATATTTACTGTCACATGGGGAATGACGCGGACATGAAGGCTTCGACCACAGACGGCGGGCGGCGCTACTCGATCGGCGAGCTGGCCGAGCTCACCGGGGTGAGCCGGCGCACCGTGCACTTCTACGTGCAGCGCCGGATCATCGACCCGCCGCTCGGCCGCGGCCGCGGCCGTCACTACGACACCGGACACGTAGCCCAGATCCTCCGGGTGCGCGACCTGCAGCGGCAGGGCGTGCCGCTGGCCGAGATGGCGGCGGGGCAGCCGCTCGCCGCCCAGGGGTCGGACGCGGCGCGGGCGCAGCCGCCCGCCGCGGCCTCCGCATACGACGTCATCACGCTCACGCCGGTCGTGCGCATCCGCGTCGAGCAGAATGTGACAGTCGAGGTGGAGCACTCCGCTTCACCGACCCCCGAGCTCATCGCCGATCTTGCGTCCGCGGTGAGCGCCATCATGAGCAAGCATCGCGGCGTCTCGGAGACGGGCCAAGCCGCGGGGGGGCGCCGGCCTCCAGGGGCCACTGCGGGGCCGGCGCCCGACACACCACCCGAAGAGGAAGTGGAGGAGTCATGAGCGTCAACCTTTCCGGCGCCCGGCCGCAGCAGGGCCTGGTCGCCAGCATCCCGGGGCAGAGGGCGCCCCTCGCCGCCGAGAGCGTCCCGCTCACCGGCGTGCGCATCGACGTGGTCGCGCGTGGCGTCGCGTCCGCCGTCACCGTCTCCCAGCGCTACGTGAATCGCGAGAAGGTCCCCGTCGAGGCGGTCTACAGCTTCCCGCTCGAGGAGCAGGCCGCCGTCTACGGCTTCGAGGCCCTCGTCGGCGACAAGCGCGTAGTGGGCCGGATCATGGAGAAGGACGCGGCGTTCGACGAGTACGACCGCGCCATGGCCGAGGGCGACGGTGCGTATCTGCTGGATCAGGACCGCCCGAACCTCTTCACCGCCAGCATCGGCAACCTCCTCCCGGGGCAGCAGGCGGTCGTCACCGTGCAGTACGTCGCGCCGCTGGAGCGGCTCGGCGACCAGGTGCGCCTCAAGATCCCGACGACGGTGGCTCCGCGGTACATCCCCGCGGAGCAGCTGCGGCAGATGGATCCCTCGGAGTTCGATCACCTCAACCCGCCCACGGCGCCGGGAGGCGTGCCGTACGGGCTCGCGCTCAACGTCACCTTCGAGGGGGCGAGCAGGGTCACGAGCGTCGAGTGCCCGTCGCACCCCGCCAAAGTGAGCACGCGCGGCAAGAAGGCGACCGTGGAGCTGAGCGGCGCCGACGTGCAGCTCGACCGCGACGTGGTCGTCACGTTCACGATGAAGGACGCCGGAGCCACGGCGCTCTACGCGACGCTCGACGACGACGGCGACACGATCCTCATGCTCGACTTCCTGCCGCCCAGGGTCGCGCGGCGGGAGCCGGTCGAGGCCGTCTTCCTCATCGACCGGTCCGGGTCCATGTACGGCTCGAGCATCGCCCAGGCGCGGGACGCCCTGCTGCTGGCGCTCAGCTCGCTGCAGGAGGGCGACCGCTTCAACGTGGTCGGCTTCGGCAGCGGGGTCGAGGACGTCTTCGAGGGCTGCGTCGCCTACGACGACGCCGCGCTGAACGTCGCGCGCGCGGCCGTGCAGGGCTGGGACGCCGACCTCGGCGGCACCGAGATCATGACGCCGCTCACGCGGATCCTCGAGGGGCGCTCGGGCACGCTGCCACGCCGGCTCCTCGTGCTCACCGACGGAGAGGTGTCCAACGAGGCCGCCTGCCTTGAGCTCGCCGGCCGGCACCCGGAGACGGCGGTGTTCACCATCGGCGTCGGCTACGGCGCGAGCGAGCACCTCGTGCGCGGGCTCGCTCGCGCCGGGAGCGGGCAGGCCGAGTTCGTGCACCCGGGCGAGCGCATCGAGCCGGCGCTCATGCGCCAGATGGCCCGGCTCACCACGGCCGGCTCGCTCGACGTCAGCCTCGACTGGGGCGGCCTGCCTGTCGACCTGGTGGCGCCGGCGGCGGTGCCGCCGCTGTATCCCGGCACGCCGGTGACGGTGTTCGCGCGGGTGCCCGCCGGCAGGCTCGACGCCGCGGCGGGGCCCGGGCGCGACGGCGGCCCCGTCGAGGTCGCGCTCGTCGCCGCCGGGCCGGAGGGGCGGGAGCGCTTCGCCGCCGCCGCGGACCTCCGCGAGGCGCGCCCGGACGCGGCCGTCCCGCGGCTCTTCGCCCGCCAGGCCATCCGCGACCTCGAGGAGGGACGCGTGCCCGCCGCCGCTCGCGGCTCGCGGCAGCGGGACCGTCGCGAGGGCAGGGCCAAGGATCTGCTGGTCGACCTCGCGACGCGCTACACGCTGATGAGCTCGCGCACGAGCTTCGTGGCGGTCGAGGAGCGTGTGGGCGAGGCCGGGGCGGACCTGCCCGCGGCGGAGCTGCGCCGCATCCCCGTCGCGCTCCTCGCCGACTGGCACGGCAGCGGGCGGCTGGCGTGGCAGGGCATTCCGGACGTGCCGGACGCGTGCCGCGAGTCGGCGTCGTATGCGAATTTCGCGCCGAATTCCGTGTCGGACTTCTCGGAGTCCCCGTTCCCGCATGCAACCATCCGGGCGTGCGACGACGCGCCCATGGACGCGGTGCGTGACTTCCGCGAGTCCAGCAGGTCGGGGGCGTCGTCCCTGCTGCGGCGGGCCGGCGAGAATCGGAGAGTCGCGCTCGTCGTCCTGGTGAGCGTGCAGAAGGCCGACGGGAGCTGGCGGCTCGACGCCGCGACGTTCGAGGCGTTCGGCATCGAGCGCGAGCGTCTCGTCGCCGCTCACGCCGATCTGGCCGCCGCGGTCGGCGCCGGCGAGGAGGAGGCGGCCACCGCGGTGGCGCTGTACGTGCTCCGCCGCCTGTTCGCCGACGAGGCGGAGCAGTGGCGGATGGCCGCCGAGAAGGCCGAGGCCTGGCTGGCCGCACGCGGCCTGCGCGGCGGTCCGCCGGCGCTCTGGCCGGCCGTCGAACTCGCGATGGCGTGGTGGACACCGCCGGAGCAACTGGAGCCCGGCGCCGGCACGGACTCCTGACGCACGTGGGGCGGGGCGGCGGCTCTCCCGGCCGCCGCCCCGCCTCATCTCGACGCCTGGCGCTCGAGCCTGCGTTCGGCTTGAGTCACTCGAGCTTTCATGTGCACGTCGAGCTCTGCGACGTGCATCCTTGCGTCTCCGCGCGCAGCCCCGTGCGCGGGGAACTGCTGGTGAAGGAGGCGGGCGACGGCCGCCCACTGCGCGCGCGCATGAGTCGCACCCCGCACCGCCCGCCGTCGGCGCGCCCGCCGGGCGGCGCCTGAGGGTATGATGCGCTGATGGACTCCGATTCTGCACCCCCTCCGCCCGGCGACGTCGCGCCGAGCGCTCCCCAGTGGCAAGAGCGCGACGCCTGGACGGCCCTCGACGACCTCGACGTCACCCCGGCGCTCGTGCCGGCGGGCGAGTGGCCGGCCGGCGTCACGTGTCTGGACCGGCCGGGCCTTTACGCCTGGTGGGTCGACGAAGCCGGCGCCGCCGATCTCTCGCGCGGGCTCGACTTCGACCTCGCCCTCGAGCCCGGGCGCATCCACGCCGGGCAGGCCGGAGCCACGCAGTGGCCCTCCGGCAAGGCCGGCGCCGGCGCCCTCGGCGATCGGATCGGCCGGGTACACCTCGGCGGCAAAATCCGTATGTCCACCCTGCGCTGGACGCTCGCCGCTATCCTCTTCGACCAGCTTGAACTGCAGGGCCAGGCGGCGATGCTCGTCACGCCGGGGTCCGAGCAGGCGCTCACCGCGTGGATGGGCGAGCACCTCGCCGTGGCCGTCCACCCGCACGACGACCGCGACACCCTCGCGGGGCTCGAGCGCGCGGTCCTCGAGCGGCTCGACCCGCCGCTCAACATGAAGGGCATGCCGCCGACGCCGGTGCGCGAGCGCGTCGCCGTGCTGCGCCGGCGGATCAGCCGGGAGGCTTAGGGCCCGGCCGCCGCACGAGCCGCCCGCGGGCGCAGGGCCCGGCCGCCGCGCGACCCGCCGGGAGGCCGGGCGTCCCGAGGCGCGCTACACTGGTGTGCGTATGGAGTCCCTGCGCACACGCTCAGTCGCGCCGCCGGGCGGACGGTCCGCCGGCCGGGCGACGACCTGGGCCGGCCGGGTCGCGGCCGCCGTCGCGCTGGGCGCGACCCTTGCCGCGGCCCTCGTCGTGGTGGCCGCCGTCTTCGCAGCGCCGGCCTCCGCCGACCCGTACGTCAACCCCACGACGGCGGAGATCCGCGCCAAGCTCAACAGCGCCGCCGTCGCCCGCGACATCCCGCCCAAGATCCTCTACGGCATCGCCTTCCAGGAGAGCACGTGGCGGCAGTTCGCCGGCGGCAAGCCGCTCATCAGTGGCGACGGCGGCATCGGCATCATGCAGGTGACCACCATCCCCGGCGGCGTCGACGTCGCGCGCCTCAGCACCGACATCGACTACAACATCGCCGTGGGCGCGGACATCCTCCTCGACAAGTGGGGCTACGCTCCGTCGGTCATCCCGGTGATCGGCGACGGCGACAAGCACTGGTACGAGAACTGGTTCTACGCGGTGTGGGCCTACAACGGCTGGGTCGCGCACAACGAGTACCCGTACAAGGTCTGGCGGCACGTCGCCTCCGGCCCCGAGGGCTGGTGGACCGGCGTGCCCGTCACTCCGGTGCCCAAGACGTGGCTCAGGAACGGCTTCGGAGTCACGATCCCCATGCCGGAGCCGGCCAACTACTGGAGCCCGACGCCGCAGCCGAAGCCGGCGCTGAGCGCGCCGAGGGCACCGGCGGTAGTCGCTGCCGACAAGCGCTTCTACGTCGTGGGCGAGCTCTCGCCGCGGCACCCCGCCGGCGCCCACTCGGTCTTCATCCGCTGCTACCGCTTCAACGGCAGGTCCTGGGTGCTCAAGCGGACCGTCGCGGCGACCAACCGCGACTCGGCCGGCGGGACCCGCTACGTGGCGCGCTTCGCCCTGGGCAAGACGGGGCGCTGGAGGCTCCGCGCGTACGCCCCGGCCGACGCCGACCACGCGGCGGTGAGCTCGGCGCTGCGCTCCTTGAGGGTGCGGTAGAGGG
>CAYTRM010000158.1:0-6694 GCA_964440225.1 uncultured Thermoleophilia bacterium
GAGGGCGGCGCCGCCGAGGCCAAGGGCAAGATCGTCATCGGCACCGTGCAGGGCGACGTGCACGACATCGGCAAGGCGATCGTCATCGCCTACCTCAAGGCCAACGGCTACGAGGTCACCGACCTCGGCCGCGACGTGTCCGCCGAGACCTTCGTCGAGAAGGCCAAGGAGCTCTCCGCCGACATCATCGGCATGAGCGCCCTGCTGACGACCACGATGGAGGAGCAGAAGAAGGTCATCAAGGTCCTCAAAGAAGACGGCCTGCCCTTCAAGACCGTGGTCGGCGGCGCCCCGGCGACCCAGCGCTGGGCCGACCAGATCGGCGCCGACGCCTACGCCGAGGACGCCAACGACGGCGTCAAGAAGATGGACGCGTTGCTGGGCGTCTAGGCCCGCCTGCAGCATCCGAGCGCTTCGAGGGGGCGGGCCCAAAGGGCCCGCCCCCTCCGTGCGTCGTGACGTCCCCGGCGCTCTGCGTAGTGGCGCCGTTCGCGCACACGCGGCGTTTGCGACCCATGGCCCATGGGGTACGAGCAGCAGGAATGGAACAGGTCCGCCGGGACTCGTGGGGGGGCGCGGCGCGACCGGGGTGTCGTCGAGGAGGAGGGGTCATGCGGGTGTGCTGGGGTCGTTCTGCGCTGTCCGTCAATGGAATCGCGATGGGGGTCGCATCTGGCAGCCGCCATGGGTGTCCCGGGAGAGCCGTCCCTCGGTCGGCAGGCGCCGTGCTCGCCGGCCCGGCCGCGGTGATCCTGGTGGTGCTGGCCGCACTCGTCCTCGCGCCCGCCGCGGGGGCGGCGTCCTGGCCGGCGTACCCCGACCCCATCGATTACCACGAGACCAACAGCGCCTGGTATCCGCCCGACGACAACGGCGGCGCCGTCGTCGGGAACGCCCAGGACTGGGTGGGGAACGCGCCGACCGAGCTCACCGACGAGCTCAGCGTAGCTCTCGGCCTGGCGAACTACGGGACGACCGACGTCTTCTACGTCGACAGCGATCACGACCTCGTGATGCGCCCCTGGGACTTCACCACCGTGCCGGACGCACCGGCATCTCCCCAGTCGAGTTCGACGCTGGTCGTGCCGGCCCAGCCCGACGGTGCCGGCTACCTGGGCGTGTGTGAGGTCGGCGGGGCCGCACCGGACGTGTTCGTCTTCTACGTCAAGGGCGACCCCACCGTGGCGGCGAACCGCACGACGCTCTTCTGGCGCCAGATCACCGAGAGCTGGACCGTCGAGCACAGCGTCGCCGTGAGCGGCTTCTGCACCGGGAGCAGTTGGGACCAGGTGCCCGGCGCGGGGAGCATGTACTTCCTGCGCGGCCGGGTGGTCGCCCTGAGCAACGCGTTCGCCTTCGTCTTCAGGAACGCGAACGGCGCCGACGTCGACGTCTACGTCTCGAACCTGCTCGCGCCCGGCGCGGATGGCGCCGTCGGCAAGTCGACGGCGTGGACGCCGACCACGCCGACCTTGCCACAGGTCCGCGACGTCGACGCCATCCCGTTCGCCTATCAGGGCTCGACCTACCTGGCCGTGGGGGCCCTGTACGGCTCGCCATCGACAGACCCCCCGGATTTCCACGAGAGCCAGTGGGGCACGCTCATCACGCCGTGGGACGACGTGCAGGCCGGCGTGCGCGTCTACTCCGTGGGCGATGACGGCTCGTGCACGGCGGACACCTCGACCGGCTTCGCCGTCCCCGCCTGCCCAGACCCGGGACCGAGCATGAACGGCTCCGGCCTCGTGGCCCAGTCCGGAGCGCTGAACATCCGCTTGCTGAGGGGCGGCGTCACGAACGGTCCGCGCGGCGATGTGCTGACCGTGATGACCCGCACCTTCGGCACCCTCAACCGCTGGCTGGTCAACGACCACACCCATGGTGTGACCATGCACTACGACACGATCCAGCCGGAGCTCCTGGACGTCTTCGAGGTCCCGATCGACCACTCCCAGAGCGTGCCCGTGCTGGGGAGCTCACCTCAGCGGTACAGCGCCTGGCAGCGGCGCGGACTCATGTGCGACGACGACAGCAACGAACTGGAAGTGGCGAACGTCGTGTACGAGCTCGTCGACGCCGAGGGTCTCGTGCAGCGCAACTTCTTCGCGACCACTCTCGCGGTGGACGACCCGGACGGGCCGACGAACCCGTCCGGCATCACCCCGTCCCCGTCCCCGTCGGCCTCCGCGACTCCCCTGGTCTACGATTCCTCGCGGCAGCGCATCGTCTGTGCAACGGCGACGAAGCTCCACGCGCAAGGAATGAAGACGAAGAACGGCGACGACACGAACAACTACACGGGCGTGGTCGGCGCCGTCGTGTCTCTCGACTCCGACACTCTCCAGCCGGTCAAGACCGACACGACCGACGAGAACGGCGACCCGCTGGCGACGCCGATCAGCTATCCCTATCCGCTCCCACCCGACTCATCCGACCTCCAGCTGATCGGGATCATCTACGGTACGCCGCCGACGTACCTCAACGGCAACGCGCAATCGGCCGTGTTCCCTCTCGGCAGCGGCACCAACTACTTCTCCTCGGTGCTCTTCGGCCAGAGCAACACGGCGGGGACGACGACGATCGACACGACGGATGGCGGCGCCGGCTTCTCCTTGGGCATGGAGGGTGAAGGAAAGCACGGGCTCAAGCTCCCGTTCGAGCCTGAGCTCTCGTGGACGACCGACAGGGAAGACACGACCTCGAACCAGCTGACCGTCGCGAACAGCGAGACCTTCTGGCCGGGCCCGACGCAGACGCCGACGGGGACCGCGCTCTTCAAGCAGATCAGCAGCTTCCAGTTGCAGCGCTTCACGCGGCTGGACTGGGACGAGGGCGAGATCGGCGACGGCGTCTCGGAGTCGGTCTTCGTCGTGAACCCGCTCCCCAACTCGCCGAACGGGCTGGTCCCAAAGTCGTTCAGCCTCACCAAACCCGACAGCGACCCCATGTTCGCCGGCATGGCGAGCCGGTTCGACACCCTGTCGCCCCAGGACTGGCTCGACGTCGATCCGCTGGGACAGGCCAGGCAGGGCGATCACGGCGATCTGTTCGACACCAGCGGCGCCGGCACGCAGATGACGTTGTCGCACACCGCCGGCGGAGGACCTTCTACGCTCTCGTTCACGCAGAGCCAGGCCACCCAGGACGACGTGGTCTCCAACGGCGTCTCGGCGAAGCTCAGGATCCCCTTCTTCAGCGGCGACTACTCCTACTCGCACCAGGTCGTCGACCAGACGACCACCACGGCGAAGACGGTGGCCTCGCTTGGCCTGCCTCAGCCGCCGCAGGGCCAGGAGGCCGGGTCGGTACAGTCCATCACCCTCACCGCCTACTGGCTGAGGGCCAAGGACGCCGACGCCTACTGGATCCCCGACGCGTTCCGTACCGGCGGCAACTACCAGACGCCCTGGTGCATCGACTACCAGGTGATGTCCTACGGGCTGGCTCCGGACCCCTCCGCCGGCTCGGCCGCGTCCCCGCAGTGCCGTATCGCCGTCCGCTGCTCGCCGTCGAGCGGGGGACGGGCCGGCGTGCTCGACCAGCAGGCGACGTTCGACGGCGCCGGCGGGCTCATCAAGGCGACCGCGGCCGCGGGCTTCCGCTTCACCGGCTGGAAGCTGTACGGCCGCGGGGTCGCCCGTCTGCACGACGGCGACTCCCGCACCGCACGCGTCTCGGCCATCGGATCCGGCGGCGTCACGGCGGTGGCCCAGTTCAAGCGCATCACGCCTCGGCGGGTGCACGTCGTGCGCCACAGCCGGACCAGTTGGAGCATCACGATCGACAGGGCCGCGCTCGGAGAGCGGCTCTCGAACCTGCAGCCGTGGCTGGACGGCACGGCCGCGGACGGAGCGCAGCCCCTCAGGCTGAGCATCGGTACGGACTCCTACAAGATCCCGGCTTCGGCCTGGCACAGGCAGAAGCGGGACGGGCACATCGTCTACACGAAGAAGTGGCGCCCGCGCGGCTGGAGCAAGCAGGCCAAGGCCATGGCCAGACTGACCATCGACACCACCATCCGGCGCTGGTCCCTCGAGGTCAGGCGCGGACGCATGACGCAGCCGATGCGGGACGCCGCCGGCGGCGGTCTGCCGGTCCGCCTGGCAAGCTCCCCGAAGGCTGTGCAGCCGGACATCCCGGTGGCCTGTACGGCGACCTTCAGGGCGGCGCGCTCACATCCCGCCGGAGTGAAGGTCGGTGCGACTGCGACGGACGCCGCGGTCGATCTGCGGGGAGCTGCCATCTCGACGGCGGTCGACACGCGCCACCCCGGCAAGGCGCGCTTCGCCTTGACGGGGGTGCGTGTGCGTCCGGACCTCCTGCAGCGGTCCGGCATGGACCTTGCGGTCAACGGGACGGGATTCCATGTGGGTCCCTTCAAGAGGGACGGCGGGGCGTACGTGGCCACGGGGCGTCTCCCCGATGGCGTTCGTACAGCCTGCCGGTATACGACCGGAGGCGGCCTCTCGCTGACGCTGACCGGAGGCGATCTCGCGGAGCGGCTGCGCGACGAGTTCATGATCCAGAACGTGACGCTCACGGTGGGCGCCGGTCCGGACGCGCCGTCGGGGGGCATGACGCCTGTGCCGACAAGGATCGCCGGCATCCGGGTGGTACCTGCCACCGGGGCGCTTGCCCGGTAGAGCTTGCGGCCAGGTCTTCCGTGACAGGCCGTGGCCGAGGTCCATCCGCCGGGCGGTGACGCCGCGGTCGTCGGGACGGGTGGGAGCGCGCCGCGCTCCCACCCGTCCGGCGCCTACAGGTTGAGCCGCACGCCGTCCATGTAGCTGAGGCTGCGGCCGGCGCGCTCGATGTTGGGGTAGCCCTCACGCGCCATGACGAGGCGCTCGAGGCCGAACCCGAGGCCGACCCACGGGTCGACGATGCCCCAGTTGCCGTCGAGCGGGTGGGGGCCGAGGCCCGCGGAGCATACCTCGGCCCCGTTCACGGTGACGTCGATCATGGCTCCGTACACCTCGCTGTCGGTGACCTCGAGGTCGTACTCCCCAACGCCCGCCGCGCCCATGACGAGGGCGGCCAGCTCCTCGAGCCGGCCGCGGCCGTCCTTGTCCTGCTTGCCGAGCTCCACGAGGTTGAGCATCGTGAACTCGTTGAGGTGGCTCGCGCCCTTGCTGTCGCGGCGGAAGCACGGGCCGATCTCGAAGATGCCGAACGGCTTGGTCCAGTGCCGGTCGAGGCGCCGCAGCAGGGTGTAGAGGTTCGGCGCCAGCATGGGGCGCAGGCAGCGGCCGTCCTCCAGCCAGAACACCTGCTCTCGCAGCGGGTGGCCGTGCTCGATGCCCATCTTGCGGAGCGCGTCCGAGGCGATGATGAGCGGGGTGACGACGCGCACGAACCCGGCGTCGGTGAGCGCGTCGCTGAGCGTGCGCTCGAGCTCCACGAGCTGGGGCGCGCGCCGGCCCTGGCGCAGCTCGCGCAGGCGCTCTCGGCCGCTGCGCGCCAGTTCGTTCTCCAGCAGTTTGAAGGCGGTGTTGCGTGCTGTCGCGTCCGGGTAGACGCCCGCGATCTCCGTGCCGGCGGCGCCGAGCTCGCGCAGACGCTGTGACTGCGTTGCCGTGAATCCGACGGGCGGGTCTCCGTTGCCCGTCGTCATCGGCCGGCCGCTTCTCCGGGGGAGCGCGCGAGGTAGTCGGCCAGCCCGCCGACCAGCGCGCGCGCCAGCGTCTCGATGTGCTCGGGGCTGCGCGCGAGGGTCTCGTCGGCTGGGCAGGAGAGGAACAGAGGCTCGATCATGAGCGCGATGCCGCGCGTCTCCCGCAGCAGGCCGTAGTTGCGGCCGAAGCGCCCGATCCAGGGGACGCCGGCCGCCATCATGCGGCCGGCGACATAGCCGGCGAGGCGCCGTCCGTGCTCCGAGTAGTAGTGGCTGCGCTGGAAGTAGTACGCGGCGCCGCCGCGGGCTTCCGGGGCCTCGTTCGCATTGCAGTGCAGCGAGATGAAGTACGCGGATCCCGCGGCGTTGGCCGCCTCGGCGCGCGCGTAGAGAGGCAGGCGCTCGTCGGCCTCGCGCGTGAGATGCACGCGGCAGCCCTCGGCGCGCAGCAACTCCGCGAGACGGCGTCCGAGGGCCAGCGCCACATCCTTCTCGGCGAGCCCGCCGGCCGAGACCTGGCCGGTGTCGGCGCCGCCGTGTCCGGGGTCGATGGTGACCGACTCGCCGGTGAGGCTGCGCGCCGACACGTACCCGCCGTCGCGCTCGGGGATCTTCTTGCCCTCCCGGCCCGACTCCGCCTTGCGCAGCGCCGCGAGCTTGCGGGTGGTGCTCTCGCCGACGATGCCGTCGAGCGGCAGGCCGGCGTTGCGCTGGAAGTCGAGGACGGCGTGCTCCACGTCCTCGTCGAGCACCCCGCGCTCGGGGCCGGCGTTGAAGCCGAGCAGGTTGAGCTTGACCTGGAGTTCGAGCACGTCGTCGCCGCGGAACGGCGGTTCGCGCAGGTACAGGAGGCGGTCGCCAAGGGAGTAACCCGCCTCGACGAGCTCGCGCCACGTGTTGGCGCCGACGCGGCCGTCCACGAGCAGGCCGCGCCGCTGCTGGAAGGCGCGGAGCGCGAGCTCGGTACCGGGGCCGAAGTAGCCGTCGACGCCTTCCCGGCCCAGCTCGAAGCCCTGCCCGCGGAGACGGGTCTGGACGTCGAGGACTTCTTTGCCGCGGTCGCCGCGGGAGAGGTTGCGC
>CAYTRM010000159.1:0-6693 GCA_964440225.1 uncultured Thermoleophilia bacterium
TGCCGCGCTGGCGGAAGACGTTCACGCGGAAACGGCCGAGATCCGCGGCGGAGTAGGCGAAGTCGATCTCGTTGTGCTCGCTGAACCGGCGTATCTGCTTGTCGGTCATGATCGAGGCGGCGACGTCCTTGGTGTCCTCGGGCGTCAGCGGCGGCTCGTCCATCAGGACCAGCTCGCCGTCGACACGGATCACCGGAGGGCTGCCCGCCTTGATGTGCAGGTCCGACGCGTTGCGCGCCATCATCTCGCTGAGCAGCTGATCGATCGGTTTCACGTGGCGGCCCCGTAGGTAGCGGTCTCTCTCCCAGACACTAGTCGGCAGAAGCCGGAAAAAGCTTACTCCCCACGACGGTCTCGATGGGCCGTTCGGCCGGGACGACGGCCACGCCGCCGTGCGTCCGCAGGCGCTAGAAGCGGCCGCCTATCCAGGCGCCGCGTCCGTTGAGCGCGCCGTAACGCACGACATCCCCGGTGTGCGGCGCCTCGATGACGGCGCCGCCGCCGGCGTAGATCGCGACGTGATGGCTGAAGCTCGCGTTGCCGAAGAAGACGAGGTCGCCGGGGCGCATGTCGCTGAGCGCCACCGGCGTGCTCTGCTGCTGCTGGACGGTGGCGCCGTGGTACATGTGGATGCCGATCTGCGCGTAGCAGTACATGGTGAGGCCGGAGCAGTCGAATCCGCTCGGGCCGGCGCCGCCCCAGACGTAGGGCACGCCGAAGTACCGCTGGGCGATGGTCACGATCTCGGTGTGTCCCGGGCTGTCCGGGTCGACGGGCGGCGGCGTGATGCCGTTCCAGCTGCTCTGCGCGGCGAGCCGGGCGGCGCGCTCCGCCGCCTCACGCAGCCGCTTGATGTCGGACTCGATGCCCCGCGTGAGCCGCTCCAGCTTGGCCTCGAGGGCGAGCAGCTCGTTCTTGTGCTCCTGGCGCTCCGCGACGAGCCGGGCGGCGGCGCGCTTGTCGGCCTCGAGCTTGACGCGCCGGTCCTTGATGTCGCGCTTGTAGGCGGCGATGCTCTTGACGGTGTCGACGTCGCTGTTGCCGAGGCGCTCCATGAGGTCGAGCTGGGTGATGAGGTCGTCGAACGAATCCGCCTGGAAGAGGACGTCGACGATGCCCACGTCGCGAGTCTTGTAGATGCTCTCGGCGCGGGTCTCGAGCTGGTCGTTCGCCGTCTGCAGATTGCGCTCGGCGAGCTCGAGCTGCCGCTGGTTCTCGTCGATCTGCTGCGTCACCGTATCGAGCTGGCTGGTGGCCTGGGCGTACTTCTCCACCGCGATCTCGGACTTCATGTAGACCTGGTCCAGACGGGTCTGCACGGCCCGCAGTCGCGCCTTCTTCTCGGAGATGGGCGACGCCGGCGCCGCCGCCGCGACGAGAAGCAGCACGGCCAGCGCACCGAGGGTGGCCCGGAGCGCCGTGCGTATGAGGCGGGTGCGGTGGTTCACTCGATGTCGTCCTTTCGCGCCACCGGACCAGTGACGCGCTGTGAGCATGGCAGGTTCACGAGGTGAGAACCTATTCGTGCCTGAGGGCGCGTTCCCTACCGGGACCGGCAGGGAACGCGCCCTCAGGCACGCGGCAACGTCAGGGCCGTCCGCCGATCCAGGCGTGACCCATGGGCCCGTAGCGCACGACGTCGCCGGTGTGCGGCGCGTGGATCATCTGGCCGCCGCCGACGTAGATGCCGACATGCGAGCTGAAGCTGGCGTTGCCGAAGAACACGAGGTCGCCGGCCTGCAGCGCGCTGAGAGGTACGGGCGTGGTCGAACGCTGCTGGAGAGTGGCGCCGTGCGCGAGGCCGACACCGACCTGCGCGTAGCAGTACATGGTGAGGCCCGAGCAGTCGAAGCCGCTGGGGCTGGCGCCGCCGTACACGTACGGAACGCCGAGATAGCGCTGCGCGATGGCGACCACAGCGGAGTTGCCGGAGCCGCCGGGATCGACGACCGTGCCGCCGCCCGAGTACCCACCGGTGCTCTGCTGCTGCGCCGCCTGGGCGGCCTGCGCCGCGGCGCGCGCCGCGGCCGCCTGCTGCTCCTGGAGGCGCTTGATGTCGGACTTGATGCCGGCCGTCATCTGCTCGAGGCGGTCCTGGAGGCCGACGATCTCGGTCTTCTGCACCGCCGCCTCGTCGACCAGCTTGGCGGCCGCCTTCTTGTCGGCGGCAAGGCGGACGCGGCGGTCCTCGATGTCCTGACGGTAGGCGGCGATGCTCTTGACGGTGTCGACGTCGCTGTTGCCGAGGCGCTCCATGAGGTTGAGCTGCGTCACCAGGTCGTCGAAGCTGTCGGCGGCGAAGAGGACGTCGACCACGCCGACGTCACGTGTCTTGTAGATGCTCTCGGCGCGTGACGAGAGCTGCGTGTTGGCGACCTCGAGGTTGTACTCGGCGACCTTGAGCAGACGCTCGTTCTCGCTGATCTGCTGCTTGACGGTCGTGAGCCGGCTCCTGGCCTGGTTGAACTTCTCGACCGCGACGTCCACCTCATGGTAGACCTTCTCGAGCTTGGCCTGCACCTGGCGCAGCTGTGCTTTCTTGCTGCTGACGGGGGTGGAGAAGGCGGAGGGGGCGACGCTGAGAGAGAGGAAGATGGTGCCGAGGAGCACAGAGAGAAGAGTGACTCGTCGTCTGCCGTTCACTGCATCGCCTCCTTGTGGGACCTTCGCCCGGGCGCCGGTCCCTCGACGAGGTGATCCTCGTGTACTGGATATCCTGACCTCTGTCGCGCCGGGCGTGGGCGCGTCAGAGTCACCGAACTCAAGTACGAGACCTTAGCATCCGGACCGGCGCCTGACAACCGTGAGCACGCGCGCCGCGGCTGCCGCCGACGCCCGGTCGCCGGCGTCACTCCGACCCGGCGCCGCGTACCGTGCCGCGCGGGGTCGGGTCCGGCCACATGCGCTGCAGCGCCTTGATGAAGGACTTGTTGCGCTCGTCCTTGCGCCAGTTGCGGATGATCACCATGCCCCACCAGTGGAACATGAGCTGCTTGGTGAACTTGAGCGCGAAGATGTAGCGGAGCCAGGTGCGCAGCGAGTAGAAGCGCATGTAGCCGCGCAGGTCTTCCATCTGCAGCTCGTAGGGGGTCATGAGCTTGGGCTCGAACACGGCGTGGTGAGCGTCGTAGAGCTCCCAGCGCTTGTCGAAGATGCGTCCCGCGGCGTCGAGATCGTCGTACTGCGGCGTACCCGGCAGAGGCGTGAGGATGTTGAGCATCACCGTGTCGATGTGGTTCTCGATGGCGAAGGTCACGGTGTCGCGGATGGTCTGCACGTCGTCGGTGTCGGCGCCGAGCACGAACATGCCGTGGCTGCGGATGCCGTAGTCGTGCAGCTTGCGGATGCCCTCGACGATGTCGTCGACGGTCTGCGCCTTGTCGTAGCTGTCGAGTGTCGCCTGGCTGACCGACTCGAGACCGAGATAGACGAGCTCGCAGCCCGAGTCTCGCATGAGCTCGAGCAGCTCCTCGTCCTTGACCACGTCGGTGCGCACCTGGGCGGACCAGGGGATGACGAGGTCTTCGTCGATCATCATGCGCAGGAGCCTCTTGAGGCGCTTGCGGTCGGCGGCCATGTTGTCGTCGTAGAAGAAGATGCGCCCGGGGCGCTTGTCCTTGATCTCGGCGATCACGCTCTCGGCGCTGCGAAAGCGGTACTTGCGCCCGAACATCGCCGTCACCGAGCAGAAGTTGCAGGCGAAGGGGCAGCCCCAGCTGGTCATGATCGGGATGGTGGTGAGCCTGTCGCTCCCCACCAGCAGCCTGAGGTCCGGGAACGGCAGCGCGTCCAGGTCGTCGGAGCGCTCGCGCAGCACGTTGTGGACCGCTTCGCCGTCACGGCGGAACGACAGGCCGGGGATCGAGTCGAGCTCGCGCTCGCCGGCCAGCGCCTCGATGAGCTCGAGCATGAGCTGCTCGCCGCCTTCTCCACGGGCCACGTAGTCGACGTGCTCGAGAGCCTCGTCCGCCATGAAGGTGACGTGCGAGCCCCCGATGACGACCGGGATGCCGCGTGCGCGCAGGCCTTCGGCGTACTCGTAGGCGGTGGTGGTCGTCGAGGTCGTGCTCGAGAGGCCGACAAGATCGGAGGTGTTCACGTCGTCCCAGTCGATCGGCGCCATCTGCGGGTTGTAGACGAGCACGTCGTGCCCGTGCGCTTTGAGAGTCGCCGCGATGATCGGCAGGCCGAGGCGCGGCAGAAGCACCTTGGCGTAAACGTGCATCCCCGGGGGTTCGGGCTCGATGAGTCGGATCTTCATGGCGCTCCTTGAAACGAGGTCTGGGTCGTCGGCCCCTGTCGCGCGGCACGCCGCCACGCGAACGAGGGACACGCGACGCTCAAATCCTGATGATAGTCGCTGGTCGCGGCCGTGAACAGATTGCGGGCCGGGAGCGACACCCGCAGTCGCGCCCGTGGTCAGTATAACGTAATAGTTACGTTACGAGCAACCGTCGCGGCGCGCGCGCTCCTCGCGCTCGCGCTCCTTCTGCTCGCGCTGCAGAAGGATGTCCTCGGGGCTCCGGAGCAGAAAGGCGAAGGCGGCGTGCGCGGCGACGACGATGCCCCAGGCGCCCGTGGGGATGACGAACCAGGGGAAGCCTCCGCCGGCGAGCACCCAGATCACGAAGAGGAAGGCGCTGATCGCCGCCCAGACGATGAGGTCGAGCCAGAACCACTGGCGGCGCGCTATGCGCACCGCCTGGCGCTCGCGCAGGGCGGCCCTTCCGAATTCATCCATGCTCGGCTCCTTGCTCGATGATCGTGGTGATGTCGCCGCGCGTGCGCGTGAGGACGGCGTCGATGCTCTCGGCCTGCCGGGAGGTGAGCCCGGCGCGCCGCGGGAGCCCCAGC
The DNA here is from genome assembly GCA_964440225.1 of uncultured Thermoleophilia bacterium. Lineage (GTDB taxonomy): Bacteria > Actinomycetota > Thermoleophilia > UBA2241 > UBA2241 > CAIXSE01. Next base: position 4,855 of record CAYTRM010000159.1, read on the forward strand.
TCGAAGCGGTCGAGCAGGGTGCCGAGGGTGAGGCGCTGCCGCTGTGCGTCGGCGCGCCGGGAGATGTCGGGCCAGCTCGGCTCCGTCTCGTGCGCGTCCATCAGCCGGACCCCCTGGTCGGTCAGACGGTAGACGCGCAGGCCGTCACGCTCGACGGAGGACACGGCGCCCGACCCTTCGAGTGCGACGAGCGCCGGGTAGATCGCGCCGGGGCTGGGTCGCCACTGCGTGCCGACCCGGCGCTGCAACTCCTGCATGATCGCGTAGCCGTGTCCCTCGCCGAGCGAGGCGATGACGGAGAGAAGGGCGGTCTTGAGCTCGCCGCGATTGAACACGCGTGTCATGAGCGGGTCCGGGTCGGGAGTGGACTGGGGGCGCCGGGCGGCCCGGCGACCGCGCCACCCTAACGTAAGACTTACGCTGGCGTCAACGGGAGTGGGGCGGCGGTGAGAGCGGCCGGTCCGCGCCGCGGGGACCCGCACGGAGACGCCGCGGACGTGGCGTGCCGTCGCGTCCGAGCGCGCGTCCTAGAAGATGGCCGTGAGGGCCAGGTAGGTGAGCGCGGCCACGGCGGCGGCTGCGGGGAGCGTGAAGACCCAGGCTGTGACGATGCTCCGGGCGACGCCCCAGCGCACCGCCGAGAGGCGTTTGGTGGAGCCGACGCCCATGATCGCCGCGGTGATCGTCTGCGTGGTCGAGACGGGGGCGCCGATACTCGAGGCGACCTGGATGACGATCGCCGCGCTCGTCTCGGCGGCGAAGCCGTGGATCGGGTCCAGTTTGATCACCTTGGTCCCCAGGGTGTGGATGATCCTCCAGCCACCCGTGTAGGTCCCGGCGGCCATCGAGCCGGCCGACAAGAGGATGACCCACAGGGGCACGCTGAAGGTCTCGATCTGGCCGGCGGCGAGCAGGGCGAGAGTGATGACGCCCATGGCGTTCTGCGCGTCGTTGCGGCCGTGAGACACGGCCATGAACGCCGCCGAGCCCACCTGCAGCATGCGGAACCAGCGGTTGACCGGGGCCGGCGACCAGTGGCGTACCAGCCACAGCAGGCCGGTCATGAGCGCGAAGGCCACGATGAAGCCGCCGACGGGGGAGGTGACCATGGGGATGATGACCTTCATCAGGAGGTCGTTCCACTGGACCATGTTCAGGCCGCCCTCCATGACGGCTGCGCCGACCAGCCCTCCGATGAGCGCGTGCGAGGAGCTGGACGGTATGCCGAAGTACCACGTGAGGAGGTTCCAGAACACGGCGCCGATGACGGCGGCGAGGACGAGCTCCAGGCTCACGCCGCCGGTCACATCGACGATGCCCTTGCCCACGGTCTTCGCGACCTCCGTGCTGTAGAGGGCGCCGACGAGGTTGGCTATGGCGGCCATGGTCACGGCCACCCGCGGGGAAAGGGCGCGCGTCGAGACGGACGTCGCGATCGCGTTCGCGGTGTCGTGGAAGCCGTTGGTGTACGAGAAGACGAGACTGAAGGCGACGATCGCGATGAGAAGGATCGACACGCGGCGTCTCAGTGGTGCTTGAGGACGATGCTCTCGATGACGTTGGCGACGTGCTCACACTCGTCGATCGCCGCTTCGAGGATCTCGTAGATGTCTTTCCACTTGATGATGTCGGTGCACGCCATCTCGCCGTCGAACAGGCTGGCGATGGCGTCGCGGAGGATGCGGTCGCCGTCGTTCTCGAGGCTGTTGATGGCGATGATGCGTTCGTCGAGGCCCTTGGGCTTCTCGAGGTTGTCCATGCACTCACGCAGGATGGGCGTGGCCCTGGCGATGACCTCGGCCTGGCGCCGCGCCTGCTCGGTGGTCTCTCCGACGCGGT
>CAYTRM010000160.1:0-6670 GCA_964440225.1 uncultured Thermoleophilia bacterium
ATGGGCTGATGTTCGACGTCCTCGACACCATCCTCGAGCGCGCGGCCGCCGCGGGTGCCGGCGACGTCGAGGCTTATGCAGAGAGCTCGACGTCGCATCGCATCAAGGTGTACCGGCAGGAGGTCGAACAGCTCACCGCGGCGCGGCATCGCGGAGTCGGGGTCCGGGTCTTCCGCGACGGCGCCGTGGGGCATGCGTACACGTCCGACCTGAGCGACGACGCGCTCGACGCGGTCGTGCGACGCGCCGTCGAGCACGCCGCAGTGAGCGACCCGGACGAGTTCGCGGCGCTGCCGGCGCCCGCAGGCGAGCCGGCCGACGTGCACCCGTTCGACCCGCGGCTGACGGCGACCACAGACGAGGAGCGCATCGCCGTCGCGCTCGAGGTCGAGGCGACGGCGCTGGCCGCCGACCCGCGCGTCAAGACCGTCGAGGACACGATGTACGTCGACGGCGACGGCGAGGTGTTCATCGCCAGCACCGCCGGCGTGCGCGGCAGCTACCGCGCCGGCCAGTGCTACGCGTTCGCCTACGTCCTCGCCGAGCAGGAGGACCAGGTCGAGACCGGCTACTCCTACAGCGTCGGCCGGGCGCTCCAGGACTTGGAGCCGGCAGCCGTCGGTCGCGAAGCCACCGAGAGAGCCGTCCGGCTGCTCGGCGCCCGCAAGTGCCCGTCGATGAAGGCGCCGGTGATCCTCGACCCGTTCGTGTCGGCGGCGTTCTTCGGCGTGCTGAGCTCGGCGCTCACGGCCGATGCCGTGCAGAAGGGCCGCTCGCTCTTTGCTGGGCGCGAGGGCGAGCGGGTCGCCGGAGAACTCCTCGAACTGGTCGACGACGGCACCCTCGACGACGGCATCGAGAGCGCCCCGTTCGACGGCGAGGGCACGCCCTGCGGGCGCACTCCGCTCATCGCCGGCGGCGTGCTTCAAGGCTTCCTCTACGACACGTACACGGCGCGGAAGGCCGGCCGCGCCAGCACCGGCAACGGCCTGCGCGGCGGCTACTCGGGGCTGCCCGGCGTGCGGCCGACGAACCTCGTGGTTGACGGGCCGGCGACGCCCCTCGACGAGATCGTCGCCGGCATGGACCGTGGCGTGCTCGTCACCGACGCGGTGGGCATCCACTCCGGAGCGAACCCGATCTCCGGCGAGTTCTCCGTCGGCATCAGCGGGGTGCTCATCGAGAACGGCGAGTTCACGACGCCGGTGCGCGAGGTCACCCTGGCCGGCGACATCGTCGGCATGCTCACCGGTATCCGGGCGCTCGGCGACGACGCCCGCTGGGTCCCCGCCGGCGCCGTCCGTACGCCGTCCGTGGTCATCGACGGCATGGCCGTCGGCGGTACCTGATACAGTCTGCCGGGACCCCCTCAGCGGGTTCCGCGTACGACCTCAGCCGATCGAAGGGAGCCCCTTGAACGATCTCGGCCAGCGCCTGCTCGACGCCAGTTACCTCGAGGGCGACTTCCTCCTCCGGTCGGGCCGCCGCAGCAGGTTCTACCTCGACAAGTACCTCTTCTCGACGCGGCCGGACCTGCTGCGCGACATCGCCGCCGGGCTGGCGCAGAAGCTCCCGGCGTACGAGCCCTTCGACCTGCTCGCCGGCCCCGAGCTCGGCGCCGTCGCCATCGTCGCCGCGGTCTCTCTCGCCTGCGGCAAGCCGTTCGTGATCGTGCGCAAGGGCGCCAAAGGGTACGGCACCGACAAGGCGATGGAAGGCAGAGCCGAGGCCGGGCAGCGGGTGGTCATGATCGAGGACATCGTGACCTCGGGAGGCGCCGCGCTCATGGCCGTGGACAAGCTCCGCGAGGCTGGGCTCGAGGTGGAGACGCTGCTCTGCGTGGTCGACCGCGAAGAGGGCGGCCGGGCGCAGATCGAGGCCAAGGGCCTCACGCTCGACCCGCTCTTCACGGCGACGTCACTGGGGATCAAGAAGACGGAGTAGCAGCCGCGCGCCCGGCGGCACAGGCCGCTGGGCGCCGCCACCGTCACTGCACCGTGAACGTCCCGACGGCGGTGTCCAGCGCGCCGCTGATGGACGCCCAATCCTCCGACGTCGCCTGCCCGGTGATCTGGTACTCGTACTGTCCGTCGAACAGGAAGAAGGTGACGGCGGTCACCTCCTTGCCTTCCTCCGTGTAGACGTACTTGAAGCCGTATCCCGGCGTGCCGTTGATCTCGGCCTCCTGGAGAGGCTCGACGACAGCGGCCGAGGGTGCGGCGGCCATGAGCTGGTCGACGATGCCCTGGACCTCCTGCTCCAGTTGCGGGACTTCGTCGGGCTCCACGGCGCGGGCGAGCTCGTAGACGGAGATCTGGATCGCGTTCACGTACCGGCCCGCGACGGTCGGGCCGTCCTTGTCGGCGAAGACGATGCTGAAGACGGCCTCGCCTCCCGTGTCGGCCTTGGTGACGGGCTCGCCCTCCGTGAACCGGGCGTCGTACGTGATGCTGAAGCCGTGCTCGGCGTTGGTGTAGGTCGCGGTCTCGCCGCCCGACGACCCTCCGCCCGACTGGTCGCCGGAGTCGCTGCCGCCACCGCCGCTGCAGGCGCCGGCGGCGAACAGCAGGCCCGTCAGCAGCAGGAGCAGCGCGACGTGCTTTCGAAATCCGTGCATGGTGCCTCCATGGGTCGAGATGCCGGGCGGGTCCTCCCCGCCGGGCGGATGGGTCCTTGGGTCGATGTCGGGCGCGGGGCGTACCTCCTCGCGGTCCGGGGTCAGTCCACCACTCGGAGGGTGCGGAGCGCACGGTCCTCGGGACCGTGCACCTTGAGCCCGGTGGCGGCCGCCTCCTGCAGGTAGGCGACGATCTCGGCCGAGACCTCTTCTCCCGGACCCAGCACCGGGATGCCGGGGGGGTACGGCGTGACCATCTCGGCGCTCACGTGGCCGCCGCACTCGGCCAGTGGCAGGGGGTGCGACGGCGCGAAGAAGGCGTCGCGCGGCGACAGGACCTGGCGCGTGAACGCCGGCGTGCGGGAGAGCAGGCCGGAGCAGGCGGCGGAGCCGCCACCGCCGGCCGCGGCGCCGTACCGGGCCGCCACGTCGCGGAGCGCCCCGACGAGCAGTTCGAGGTCCGAGCGGGAGTCGCCGTAGGTGACGTTGAGCACGACGTTGAGGGCGTCGGCCGCCTCGACGGCGATGCGATAGTCGTCGCGCAGGGTGGTCTCGAGCTGATAGCCGCTCAGGCCGAGCCCGCAGGCCGAGACCGTGAGCCGTGTGGGGTCGAGCTCGGCCACTTCCTCGCGCTCGAGCATCTCCGCCCCGAGGCAGCGCAACCCGCCGGTCTTCCCGATCTCGTCGCGCGCCCACTCCGCGAGCTCTATCGCTCCGCGCCACAGCTCGGCGCCCCGCGTCGCCATCTGCTGGCGGGCGGCGTCGATGCTCGCGTAGATGAGGACCTGGGGACTCGTGCTCTGGGTGAGGTGCACCGTGCCGTCCAGCCTGTCGAGGTTGAGACGCGCGCCTCGGGCCATGAGGACGGACGACTGCGTGATGCCGCTGATCAGCTTGTGCGTGCTCACGACCGCGGCGTCGGCGCCCGCCGTCATGGCGTCGACCGGCAGTTCCGGGCAGAAGCGCAGGTGCGGTCCCCACGCCTGGTCGGTGACGAACGGCACCGCGGCGGCCTGGGCGAGGCCGGCGACTGCGGCGAGGTCGGCGCCCAGGCCGTTGTAGGTGGGCGATGTGACGAAGATCGCCTTCGCCTGCGGCGTCGCCTGCAGCGCGCGCAGCGCGTCGCCGGGGCGGACGTTGAGCGGGATGCCCCACAGCGGGTCGATCACCGGCTCCATGTACACGGGTACGGCCCCCGAGAAGATCAGGCCGGCCAGCATCGATTTGTGGGCGTTGCGCGGGATGATCACCGTGTCGCCCGGACCGCACAAGGAGAGGATGAGCGCGTGGATGCCGCTGGTCGAGCCGTTCACCAGGAACCAGCAGCGGTCGCCGCCCCACGCCTCGGCGGCGTAGTCCTCGGCCAGCCGGATCAGATGCGTCGACTCGCGCGTGTCCTCGACGCCGCCGGCCATGGCGATGTCGGCCGAGAGGCAGGTCTCGCCGATGAGCTCGCGGAGGCCGGACGGAGCTCCTCTGCCAAGCTTGTGACCGGGCGTGTGGAACGGGGTGTGCCCGGTCGCGCGGTAGCGCAGCGCGGCGTCCAGGTACGGTGTGTCTCGCTGGTCGTACGGCACGTGGTCCTCCCGGCGTCCCGCGGCTCGCCGGGCCGTCCCGGCGAGAGCCCTCTCCGGGTAGCATAGCAAGCCGCGTCACCCGCCGCCCGTCGCGTCGCCGCGCGGCGCGTACAGAAGGGCGGAGGCCGTGCGCGAAGTGATACACTCAAGCTGTTTTGCAGGGGAAACCACTGCCGGCGAGGAGTAACCATCAACCTGAAGTCGACGGTAAGGGTACGGTTCGCGCCCAGCCCGACGGGCACGCTGCACATCGGCTCGGCGCGCACGGCGCTCTACAACTACCTGTTCGCCCGTCACACGGGCGGCAGCCTCGTGCTGCGCGTCGACGACACCGACGCCGCCCGTTCGGACGCCGCTCTCGAGGCCGCGATCATGGCCGATCTGCGGTGGCTGGGGATCGAGTGGGACGAAGGCCCCGACGTGGGCGGGTCCGCCGGTCCGTACCGCCAGCGAGAGCGGCTGGACCGGTATCGCGCGGCGGCCGGTTCTCTGGTCGAGAGTGGACGGGCGTACCGCTGCTTCTGTCCCGAGGAGCGCCTCGAGGAGCTTCGCCGCGAGGCGCTTGCCGCGGGCCGCACGCCACGCTACGACCGCCGCTGCCTCGGCCTGCCGCCCGATGAGGCGCAGCGCCGGATCGCCGCCGGCGAGCCGGCGGCGATCCGCTTTCGCGTGCCCCAGGGCGAGGTCGTCATCGACGACCTCATCCGCGGGCGCGTCACGATCGGGCACGACGCGCTCAGCGACCCGATCATCGTGCGCTCCGACGGCGTCGCCGGCTACAACTTCGCCAGCGTCGTCGACGATCTCGCGATGGGCATCACGCACGTCATCCGCGGCGACGACCACCTCACGAACACGGCGCGCCAGCAACTCCTGTTCGAGGCTCTGGGCGGGCCGGTGCCGCGCTTCGCTCACCACGCGATGGTCCTGGGGCCGGACGGCGGCAAGCTCAGCAAGCGCCACGGCGCCGCGGCCGTGGGGGACTACCGGCGGCTCGGCTATCTGCCCCAGGCGATCGTCAACTACCTGGCGCTGCTCGGCTGGTCGCACGGGGAGGACGAGGTGCTCGGCATGGAGCGCCTCGTCGCCGAGTTCGAGCCGGATGAGCTGTCGTCGAGTCCGGCGGTGTTCGACCTTCCCAAGCTCGACTGGCTGGACCACGAGCACATCATGGCGCTCCCGCCGGAGGAGCACGAGCGCCTCTTCGCCGAGTGGCTGCCGGCGGCGACGCCGCCGCCGGCGGTCGCATCGCTGGCGGCGGCCTTCCAGCCGTCGCTGGTCCGCTACGGCGAGGCGCCGGCGCTCGCTGCCGCGGTGCTGGAGCCACCCGCTCTGCAGCCCGAGCCGGCCGACGCGCTCGGCGCCTCCGCGGCGCCGCTGACGCACGTGCGCGCCCTGCGCGCGAGCGCGCCGGAGTGGCTCACGCCCGCCGCCGCGCGCGAGTTGCTGGTGGCCTATCGCGCCTGGGGCAAGGAGCAGGGCATCGGCGCACGCGACCTGCTCATGCCGCTGCGCATCGCCCTCACCGCCGTCGAGCACGGCCCCGAGCTGCCCTTCGTGCTGGGCGCGCTCGCTCGCGACGACACGCTCGAGCGCCTCGACCTCGCCCTCTCGGGAAGCGCTGCCGGTGGGCCCACGACGACTCCGGGAGACTGATCGTGATCCGCCTTTTCAACTCGCTGACACAGCACAAAGAGCTGTTCGAGCCCCGCGACGCCGGCAAGGCGGGCGTCTACTGCTGCGGTCCGACGGTGTACAACCTCGTGCACGTCGGCAACGCCCGGCCGTACGTGACCTTCGCCGTCCTGCGCTCGTGGCTCGCCCGCCGGGGCCTCGAGGCGACGCTGGTGACCAACATCACGGATGTGGACGACAAGATCATCGCCAAGGCCAAGACCGAGGGCCGTGACGCGGCCGCCGTGGCGGAGGAGTACACGGCCGCCTACGTGAAAGACACGGATCGCCTCGGCATCCCGCGTCCCGACGTCGAGCCACGGGCCACCGAGACCGTACCCGAGATCATCGACCTGGTCTGCAAGCTGATCGAGAGCGGGCACGCCTACGAGGCCGAGGGCAGCGTCTACTTCCGCGTGCGCAGCTTCGACGGGTACGGCAAGCTCAGCAAGCAGCGCATCGACGACCTCGAGGAGGGCGTCCGCGTCGACAACGAGCCGGGCAAGGCCGACCCCCTGGACTTCGCCGTCTGGAAGGCCGCCAAGCCGGGCGAGCCGGCCTGGGAGAGCCCATGGGGCATGGGCCGGCCGGGCTGGCACATCGAGTGCTCGGCCATGGGGCTGCGCTACCTCGGCGCCGGGTTCGACGTGCACGGGGGCGGCCGCGACCTCATCTTCCCTCACCACGAGAACGAGATCGCCCAGAGCGAGGCCGCCGGCCTGCCGTTCGCGAAGGTGTGGATGCACAACGGCATGATCCGCAGCGAGGGCGAGAAGATGGCGAAGAGCGTCGGCAACATCTT
>CAYTRM010000161.1:0-6667 GCA_964440225.1 uncultured Thermoleophilia bacterium
TATCGAGGCGGCCGCCGGCAACTACACCCTCAAGGGCGTGGTCAGCGAGGGCGCCGGGATCCGCTCGGTCCGCGAGACGTTCGTGCGCCGGGGCGCGCGCCCGCTGGAGCTGCTCCTGCAGTTTCCCCAGGATCTGGCGCAGACGGTGTCCGTGTGGCTCCTCGGCAGCCAGGCTCCGCCGCCGTCGCTCGAGGATGAGGCGGCCCGGATCACCCCGCGGGCCGTCTTCTTCATCTACGGCGAGAACGGCCAGGCGATCGAGGCGGCGGTCAACCCGGCCTACTACGCCGCCGCCGGTCAGCCCAAGGAGATCTGGATGGTGCCCGGCGCGGGCCATACCGGGGGCATCGACGCGCAGCCGGAGGAGTACGAGCGGCGCGTGATCGACTTCTTCGACCGGTCGCTGCTCGGCCGGGAGTAGCTGCGCTCGCCCGGCCGGGTCGCGCTCGAGCGGCCGGTCCTACCGTGGCAGGCGGCCCGCGATGCGGCTGCCCAGATACCCGAGCGAGTTGAAGGCCGTGTGCGTGAGCCACGGCGCCAGAACGCTGCCGGAACGCAGGCGCAGAGCGCAGAAGAAGGCGCCGGCGACGCCCGTCGAGAGGACCACGAAGGCCACCGCGGCAATCCGCAGCACAACGCTGCTCGCCGTGGCCGCGGCTCCGGGGTTGGTGCCCAGCGAGTCGAGCGTCGGGAGTACGTGCCAGAAGCCGAACACGGCGGAGCTCATCAGCACGGCGACCCAGGGCCGATGCCGCCGCAGGTAGAGGCCGAGGAGCGCGCCGCGAAAGATCAGCTCCTCGGCCAGAGCCGTGCCGAAGGGGATGCGCAAGAACAGCGTGTAGCCGGCCTCCGCCGTGCTCGCGCTCACGATCGTGGTATCGCGGAAGAAGTCCCGCGTCCACGGCAGCGCCAGCCCGGCGGCGACGACCGCGGCGATGGGGATGACGGTGAGCGCCCCCAGGCGTAGCCCGCTCCTCATGCGGTCGCGGGCGAGGCCGAGGTCGCGCCAGCTGACGCCGGCGCGCCGGGCGGCGATCAGAGCAAGGGCCGCGGCCGCCAGATTGACCGGCACGTACAGCGCGTCGGGGACGACCCTGGCGATGAGCACGCCGTAGGCGAGGACGACAGCCGCGGCGCCGAGCTCCAGACCGAGCCCCCCCGGCGGACCGCCGTCGGCCGTGCGCTGAGGCGCTGGTCCGCCTGGGCCTGTCGGCCCCTCCCGGCTACTCGATGCCGTACTCATCGATCAGCCGCTGCAGCCGGACCGTGTCGCCGTCGGTCCAGCCCGGCGGCCGCGCGATCTCGGCCCACGCGGAGACCATCATGTTCCCGTAGTTGTGCCCGTGCCCGTTCGGCACGCCGGTGCCGTGGAACTGATCGACGGTGACCTGCACGAACGAGACGATGGGGAACCAGATGGACTTCGTGCTGACGTCGGGCCCGCGGGGCTCGGCGAGCCAGTCGGGCCGGCTCCACAGGATGCTCCAGTACCACCACACGATGGGGTCGGAGGCGTGCTGGAGGTAGAGCACGCGCGGCGCGTTCCAGGGCCCCGGCGGATCGGCGTAGTCAGGCGGAGATGCGGCGAAGCGGGCACCCAGGCCCTCGCCGACTATCGGCTGCCATTCAGGGCTGCCGGCGTCGCGACCGCGCACGACGGAGCGCCACAGCATCGTGTCGTTCGGCGTGCCGATGAAGACCGCGCCGTCCGTCCGCGCGCGCAGCTCGCCGAGACTGCCAAAGGCGGCCTGCTGGGCGAATGAGCCGAGGCTGAGGCCGTAGGCGAGCAGCCTCGGCCGCTCGTCGTCCGGCAGTTGTGCCCAGCGCTCGTGCACGGCCTTGAAGAGCGCCTGTCCGGCATCCTCGGCACGCTGCTTGTCGACGAGGAACGAGATCCAGCTGGGCAGGTACGAGTACTGGATCGTCGCCAGCGCGGTGTCGCCGCTCCACAGGTACTCGACGGAGTCACACGACTGCGGCTCGATCCAGCCCGTGCCGGTGGTCCCCATGACGACGAGGACCTCGCGAGAGAAGGCATCGGTGCGCTCGAGTTCCTTGACCGCCAGAGCGGCGCGCGCCTCTGCCGTCGGCGCGCTCTCGAGCCCGACGTACACGCGGATCGGCTCCTCGGCCGCCGCGCCGCTGAACTCCTCGATGGCCGCGGCGTCGGGGCCGCGGCCGATGAAGTTGCGGCCCTGATAGCCCAGCGACTCCCAGCTCACGAGGGACTCCGGCCCGCCGGAGCGAAGGCGGCTCGCGGGCTGCGTCACCCCCGGTTTCGTGCCGGCGTTCGTCGTGTCGTAGACGCTGTCGGCGAGGTTCTTCGAGAAGCGCATGCCGAGTCCGAAGACGACGAGGAGCGGCAGCGCGACGAGCAGGGCGCCGATCGCGAGCGCCGCGGGACGCGGCAGCACTCGCTCCAGCAGCCGCCCGATGCCGCGCGCGGTGGCCCGCAGCAGCCGCGCGATCGCCAGCAGGATGAGCCAGATCAGCGCCGCGAGCGGCAGAGCGGCGAAGGCTCCCCACGCCGAGACGGGGTCGAGCGTCATGAGCTCGCGCGTCTCGTTGTTCCACACGCCGCTCACGTAGGTGGCGCCCACGACGAAGACGCCGCCGGCCGCGGCGAGGACGAGCCACGCGATGCGGCGGCCGCGCCGGGACGGGCGCCACCGGGCGGCGCCGGCGCCGGCCCAGAAGAGCAGCGCGCCGAGGCCGTAGCCGGTCGCGAACGAGACGCCGCTGACGAGGCCCTGCAGCAGCCAGTCGCGCGGCAGGAGCGTCGGCGTCAGCGAGAAGCCGAGGAAGACGAGGGCGAGCACGAACCCCCCGTAGCTGAACGGGGCGAGAAGCTTGCTGCGTGTGGGCCGGCCGGCAGGCATCGTGGCCATTCTGTCGTATTTGGGGGCACGGCGACAGCCCGCGCCCGGGCGGCATGCGCGCCCGGCGCTGCCCGGCGCTTCAAGACGCCGCCCCTGCCGCCGATGAGATGATGGAGGAATGAGCAGCCCCGGCGACAGACGGACTCTTTGGCAGCGCCCACTTCGGAAGCGGCGCCTCACGGTGTCGGGCGCGCTCATCGCCGCCGTCGCGCTGCTCGCCGGCGCGTGCGCCGCCGGGTGCGCGGGCGGCGCGACGCAGGTCGCGGACTCGTCGCCGGGCTCCGGCTCGCCGGGGGCGGTCGCGTCGCCGTCACCTGCGGCGACTCCCTCGGAGGCCGTCGCCTCCCCGTCGCCGAGCCCCACCCCGCCGCCGCTCGACAGGCCGACGAAGAAGGACCCGCTGCGCGTGTACTTCGGCGGCGACTCTCTGGCCGGCATGCCCGGGGTGATGCTGCAGCAGTTGACGGCGAAGAACGGGCTCGCCAAGGTGCGTCCCGACTACGTCGTCTCGTCGCGGCTCACGTACGACGACCCCGTGGATTGGCCGGCGCGCGTCAAGCAGCAGATGGCCGCCGGCCGCGTCGACGTCGGCGTCTTCATGATCGGCAGCAACGACACCGGCATGCCGATGCTCGTCGACGGCGAATCGACCTGGTACCCGAAGAAGAAGTGGCTCGAAGAGTACGAGCGCCGCGCCATGAGGATCGCGGTCCTCATGCTGCGCGGCGGCGCGGAGCGCGTGTACTGGGTCGGCATGCCCGTGATGCCGGACGGCGGCGAGTCGGCCAAGATCCGCAAGCTCAACGAGCTGTTCGAGAGCGTCGCCCGACGCAGCCCGGACGTGGTCTACGTCGACAGCTACGAGCTCCTGTCGAAGAAGAACGGGGACTTCAACGCATCGCTGCGCAGCGGTGACGGCGTGCACTACACGAACGAGGGGGCGCAGGTCGTCGCCGAGGCCGTCTGGGAGGCGATGAAGCGCGACTGGCGCCGCCGGTAGACCCGCCCGGCGTCGCCAGTCGCGCCGCCGCTCACCTCAGCAGTTCGTGCCTGAAGGTGGCAGTGATGATCTGCTCCTCCCACTTGTAGAAGGTGGAGTAGTCACCGAAGTTCTCGTCCGGGTCGGCGCCGACGCCGCCGATCAGGTAGATGAAGCCGTCGTTGCTGCCGAAGTTCAGCATCATGCCGCTCAGCAGGCCGTGCGCTTCACCGAGGTGCCCCGACATGGCGACGTTGCGATCGGCCAGCAGGCGGTCGCCGATCGCGTTCGTGAGGATGTGCGGGCCCAGGCCGTACGAGAGCATGAGGTCCCAGTACGTGTCGCCGTTGGGGTGCAGCGGGCTGTAGGTCCACTCCGGCGTGAACATCAGATTGACCGTCGAGGTCTTCAGCACCCGGGTGCCGTTGAAGCGGCCGCCGTTGAGGAACATGCGCATGACCTTCGAGAGATCCCAAGCTGAGATGCGCAGGCCGCCCTGGGGTGACTGCCACGTCGCGTTGGTGCCGGGCACGTAGGTCGCGGCACCCTCGGGAGCTGGCGGGCGCACGCCGCGATAGTCGTCGACCTGCGGGTACCACGGGCCCTTGGCGTCCCAGACGTCCTCGGGGCTGAGCTTGCGGTAGAGCACTGAGACGTTGCGCAGGGCCGCCTTGTTGAAATGACGCACGTTCCAGCTGGCCTGGCAGCCCAGGGGCAACAGCACGTTCTGCTTCATGTAGCTGTCGAAACGCTTCGCGGTGACCGACTCGATCATCGTCGCGAGGACGCCGTAGTTCAAGTTGGCGTAGGCGAAGTAGCGGCCGGGGCCGACGTCGGGGGTCTCTGCCGCCGAGGCCCAGCGGGAGCCGTCGTCGTAGAAGGCGCCGCCGCTCACGAACAGATCGGTGAGGCCATTGGCGGGCGGGATGACGTAGGCGTCGCCGTCGCGCACCGACGAGGTGTGCGACAGGAGCATGCGCGCGGTGATCGGGACGTCGGGGAAGTCGGGGTTCCGGAACGCGAAGCCAAGGTACTCGCTCACGTCGGCGTCGAGCTCGATCTTGCCCTGCTCCACCAGCCGCATAACGCCGATCGCTGTCACGAGCTTGGAAATCGAGGCGATGCGGAACTTGGTGTGCTGGTTGACGCGCAGGCTGCGCGTCGGCCTGGTCGCGTCGATGTAGCGGCGGCCGAAGTTGCCGGTGAAGGTCACACGCCCGTTCTCGACGGTGAGGACCGCGAGGCTGGAGAGCGGCCGTTCGGAGTTGCGAACGATGGCCCTCAGGGACTTCGTGAGCGCTGGGTTGTGGTTGATGACCCGCGCGTTGGAGCGCGGCAGCGGGGTCGCCGCAGCGTGGGTCGCGACGCCGCCGAGCACGGCCGTGAGCGCGAGCAGTGCCGCCGTCAGGCTGAGCAGGAGTCGTCTTGGCAAAGCAGCCTCCTTGTCGATGCGTACAGTGTACGCACATCCTCTGCTAGACTGCGCTCCATGTCAACGACGCGCTTCGAGGCTCGACGGCCCGGGCTGAGCCGCCGAGCGATTGCGGAGGCCGCACTCGAGCTCGTGGACACGGAGGGTGTTGAGCGCCTGACCGTCCGCGCTCTCGCCGCGCGGCTGAACTCCGGCGCCATGTCTTTGTATCGCCACGTGCCCAGCCGCGAGGCGATCGTCGCCGACGTCGTTGGTCTGCTGCTCGATGAGATCGAGGTTCCCGATCGTCCCGGCGTCACGTGGGGTGAGGGAGCGAAGCTGGTCGGGCGTTCGCTTCGCGCCATGGCCCTCCGGCACCCCAAGGCCTTCGAACTGGTCGCCGCCGCGCCGAGCGACAGGCCGCCGTTGGTCGGCTTTGCCGGCCGGCTGCGGCGGTTCTACCTCAGCCGGGGCGTGCCGGCGGACGCGTTCGAGGAGGTCTGGAGCATCCTTGACGCCTTCGAGACGGGGTTTCTCCTGCTCGAGACGCAGTCGCTGATTCGCGCTGAGGCTGGGCTCATGGCGGACATGGAGGAGCTCAGCCCGGAGACGCTTGAGCTCGCGGCGCGCATGCCGCGCACGCTCGGTGAGGCAGCTTACGAAGAGGGCATGGCGATCATCATTGCCGGCCTCGCACGGCGCTTTTCGGCTCCCTCTCTTCGCTGAGGCAGTCCCGGTAGCGCCGGCCGCCGTCCGTGTGGCGGTACCATATGCCTATGGATCGGGTGACACGAGGCTCACGGCGCCGCCGGGCTCGCCGGCGCGGCTTCATCGCGTTGGCGCTGCTTGCGGCGCTCGCCCTCGTGGCCGGTCTCGCCGTGGCGCGGGCCGTCTCCGGGCCGTCGCGCGGCGGTTCTTCAGCGGGCGCCGCGACCGGCGCCGGCGCCACCGCAGTCCCCGTCGCCTCCCCGGCGAGCAGCCCTCCCGCTGCCTCCGCCTCGCCGTCCCCCTCCCCATCGGAGCCGCCGCCGGTCCGCGTCGTCAGCGGCGGGGACGTCATGCCCGACCGCGGGCCCAGGGCTTACGCGAAGGCTCACGGCAGCGACGCGGTGCTCGCCGGCATCGCCCGCGTGCTCGACAAGGGCGACGCCGCCTGGGTCAATCTCGAGGGGCCGCTCACGACGATCGGGACGCCGTGGCCGGACAAGACCTACATCTTCCGCGGTCCGCCGGGGATGGCCTCGGCGCTCCGCCGTGCCGGCGTCGACATCGTGACGCTCGGCAACAACCACGCCGTCGATTACGGACGCGCGGCGCTCATGGACAGCATCAAGCGTCTGGAGAAGGCCGGCGTTCAGGTCGTCGGCGCCGGCCGCGACGCCGCCGACGCGCGCGAGC
>CAYTRM010000162.1:0-6606 GCA_964440225.1 uncultured Thermoleophilia bacterium
TTCGACGACCGCTTCGGGGGTCATCGAGGTGAGCACCTTGGCGAGGGCCTGGTACCCGTCGCGGGCGATGTACTCGTCGATGTTCAGCGGGTCGATGATGCCCGAGTTGCGCAGGACGATCTTCACCTGGCGGTTGAAGAACGGGATGTCGTCCATCTCGGCCTGGGACTTCTCGGTGCCGGGCGCGTGGCTCACAAGGCGCTCGACCACGCGGCCCTTGAGCAGGTGCTCCTCGACGATCTCGGGCACGTCCTCGACGTGGACGTTCTGGTAGAACACGCCGTCCGGGTAGATGAGCGCCACAGGGCCCTGGACGCACGGACCCAGACAGCCGGTCTCGACGACTTCGATCTCGTCGTCGAGCTCGCGCTTGGCGAGCTCGGCGCGGACCGCCTCGCTCACCTCGAGCGCTCCGGAGGCGATGCAGCCGCCGCCGGTGCAGATCAGGAAGTGACTTCTCACGTCAGCCATAGTCAGTTCACTCGCTCTCAGGTCTTGATCAGGTACGCGTCGACGGGGGTGCCGCCCACGAGATGGTTTTCCACGATGGTGTGGACCTTCGCCTTGTCGAGCAGCCCGTAGCGGTACATGGTCCCGTCCGCCAGGGTGATGGTCGCCATCGGCTCTTCTTCGCACAGGCCGGCGCAGCCGGACTGGTGCAGGCTCGCCGAGGTGACGCCGGCGGCGGCGAGCTCGGTCATGAACGCGGCGACGATCTCGCGGGCGCCGGCGGCGATGCCGCAGGTGCCCATGTGCACGGTCACCTGCGTCTCCTTGCGGCCGTCACGCAGGTCGATGTCGGCCTTTGCCTTTGCGGCCAGCGCTTTGAGCTGGTCGGGGCTGGTGATCCTCTCGGCCATGTCAGGCGCTCCTCTCGACCAGGACGGGTTCCGCGGCGTACTGGGCGAGGATCTCGCCGACGCGCTTCGGCTTGACGCGGTGGTGGACGTCGTCGTCGACCATGATGACCGGGGCGAGACCGCAGGCGCCGAAGCAGCGCCCGATCTCGAGCGAGAACTGGCGGTCCTCGGTCGTTCCGCCGATGTCGATGCCGAGATCCTTCTTGAATGCGTCGAGTACCTGGACTCCGCCGCGGACGTAGCAGGCGGTGCCCATGCAGATGCGGATGAGGTGCTTGCCGCGCGGCACCGTGGTGAAGAACGAGTAGAAGCCGACCACGCCGGCGACCTCGCTGTACGGCTTGCGCAGTTCGCGCGCGATGTGCTTCAGCGCGACCTCGGGCAGATACCCGAAGATGCCCTGAGCGAGCTGCAGCACCGGGATCAGGGCGCCCGGCTTGCCCTTGTACTCGGCGATGACGGCGTCGAGGCGCGCGAGGAGTTCTTCCTCGGTCGGTTCCTCGTCGCAGTC
The DNA here is from genome assembly GCA_964440225.1 of uncultured Thermoleophilia bacterium. Classification (GTDB taxonomy): domain Bacteria; phylum Actinomycetota; class Thermoleophilia; order UBA2241; family UBA2241; genus CAIXSE01. The sequence continues at coordinate 1,372 of CAYTRM010000162.1, forward strand.
ACAGCAGGCGCACGGCTTCACTTCTTCACTCATTCGCCTCTCCTTCGCTTGGTTCCACTGCGATCGCTTCGCAGATGATGTCCTGGTCTCGGGCCGTGGGCCCGCGTCGTCGACGGTGCTACCACCGCCTTCCATCGAGACTCTGGTTCACGGCAATGCCTCCTGGAAGGCGACGAGCTCCGGCAGCCCCTGCGGCACTTCCGGCCCGCGCAGGGAGCTGCGGGCGTCGCCGTCGGTGAGGTCGACGCGGAATTCGATATCGGGGTTGGTGACCACCATGGTGGCGACCGTGGCGGCGACGTCGCCCAGCGGAGGGCGGTCGACGTCGCCGAGTCGCATCCAGGCGCGGACCGACACGCCGCCCAGCTCTTCCGAGCGGCCGACGCTGAGTCCGCCGCCGGCGCCTTCGGCCGCCTGGCGGAAGAGGCTCAGGCCGAGCCCGGTCTTCTTGTTCGCCTTGGTCGTGTAAAAGGGATCGAGGGCCTGCTCCGGCTCGACCGGCAGGCCCGGCCCGTCGTCCTCCACGCTGATCGTGAGCCGGTCGTCACCGCGATCGGCGGCGATGCCCGTCGCGATCACCGTGGCCCCGGCACGCACGGAGTTCTCGAGGATGTCGAGCAGGTAGAGCGAGAGGTCATGCATCGCCGACGCTCCGTCCGTCGTTGCCGCGGAGGGCCAAAGCCAGCTCGTCGAAGCTTGCCTCCCGGCAGTGGATCGTCGTGCGCACCGCGCCGATGTCGCCGCGGTAGTGCGCGTCGGAGGAGTGCAGCACGGGCAGCCCGTGGACCGCGTACTCGGCCTCGCGCTCGGAGCCCGGCGCGATGTGCCGCGAGAGCTCGACCGCGTCGAAGCCCGCCTCGGCGGGGAAGAAGCCGAGCTGGCCGATCACGCCGAAGCTCTTGCGGTCGATGTGCGCGGCCACGGCGATGCCGCGGTGCCGGTGCACGAGGTCGACGACGGCGTTCACGTCGAGTGGGGTCGACGTGGCAAGCGCGAGATGCTCGCGCTCGGTCTCCCCGCCGCCGGCGTCGACGACGAGCTGCTCGCCGAAGAACGTCTCGTACCCGTCGTCGGCCGGCGCCAGTCCGGCGCCGACCTCGGCGGCGGCGGCCGCGGCGGCGGCGGCGGAGGGGAAGAGGCCGACCACGTGGCACTCCTCCGCCGAGGTGATCTCCATGCCGGCGAGCACGGCGAGGCGCTCGCCGGCGGCCTCCTGCACGGCGGCGGCGTTGCGCGCGCTGTTGTGGTCGCAGATGGCGATCATGCCCAGGCCTTCAGCGATCGCCGCGGCGACGATGGCCGGGGGCGTCATGTCGTTCGCGGCGCAGGGCGACAGCGCCGTGTGGACGTGCAGGTCTGCAGTGCAGACGTTCACGCATGGGTCCCTTTGACCCCGAGGGCGTAGAGGCGGCCGGCGATGTCGAAGGTGTCCGCCGGTGACGAGTACAGCGTGAGGCCCTCGGCGGTCGCCTTGGCGAGGACGTCCTCGTCCGGCCTGCGGCCGCCGGCGAAGACGACGGCGGCGAGCTCGGCGTGGCTGGCGACCGCGATGACGTTCAAGTGGACCTGCAGCGTGACGAGCAGCCCGCCCTCCGGGGCGTGCGCCAGCACGTCGCTGAGCAGGTCGGACGCGTAGCCGCGGTCGATCTCGGTCTCCCGGTCACCGGCCGCGTCCGGTGTGAGCTCGGTGAATCCGAGCTCGCTGGCGATGTCGTCGAGCTTCATGACGGGCTCTCCTCCTCGGGGGCGACGTACGGGCAGAGCGCGCGTGACGCGCGCCCCATGACGATGTCTTCGGCGAGCGCGGCGCACGTGGGCGCGCCGCAGACGCCGCAGTCCTTGCCGGGCAGCGCCCGGGTCTCGGCATCGAGTTCCGTGAGCTTGCGGATGGCGACGGCCATGTCGGCGTCGAGACGGATGCCGGGCCGGGGCCGGTACGGCCGTGTGCGCCGGCGGCCGGCGCCGTGCCCAGCCGTGGCGCCCCCGACGGCGGCCCAGCGCCAGGCGGCGACGTACGCGTCTTCGCCGAGCAGCGGCGAGCCGAAGCAGCCGCCGTCGCAGATGTACGGCTCCACGGCGGCGACGCCCGGCAGACGGCCGTCCTCCACAGCCTCGAGCACCGCGAGGACGTGGGAGACGCCGGTCACGAGGAGCAGGTCGTCGGCGCCGGCGGTCTGCGCGTGCGTGGTGGCGACCGGGCTCGGGGACGGAGCCGCGCGCGCCGCAAGACGCGGCAACACGGCGTCGCGCACGGCGCGCGCGGTCACGGTGTCTCGCTGGGCGGTCGGCTGCTGCGCGAGGAGCGCGCTGCGCTGGCTCGGGCACGAGACGGCGAAGGTCGCGCGGCGGCCGGAGAGGTCGGCCTGCGCCGCCTCCCAGGGCGACGCCAGGGGGGCGAGATGCCCGACGAGCGACGGGAACTTGACCTCGATCAGATTGACGACGGCGGGGCAGACGGGGGAGATGACGGGCGCCGGTGTGTCTCCGTCGCCGGCGAGCTCGAGCACCGCCCGGCGCAGGTCGTCCTCGTAGCCGTGCGCCGAGACGACCTCGGTGTAGCCGAGGCCGCGCAGCTCTTCGGTGACCGCCTCGACCGAGTGCTCGCCGAACCCGGCGAGCAGCGCGGGGGGGACGACCAGCACCGCGTCGTCGCCGCCGAGCTCGCCGGGTGCGTCCAGCATCGTCAGCGCGCCGGGCGCGCAGGCGGCGATGCAGCAGGTGCAGTCGATGCAGAGATGGTCGAGGACCGACGGCCGCGCCTCGCGCACGCGGATGGCGGCCGTCGGGCAGGCGATCAGGCAGTGCCGGCACTCGGTGCAGAGGTCGGCGGCGACGCCGAGCGACGACGGTCGCGCGCCCTGGTCGGTGGCCTCCGGCCGGAGCGCGACGGAGAAGCTCACGCGCGTGCCTTCTCCGACCACCGACGACAGAGTCATGCGGTCGCTGTTGCGCTCGATGTTGGGCAGGCCCATGCCCGCTCCGAAGCCGAGCGCCCGGGCTTCGGCGGTGGCCGTCGACCAGCCCTCGCGCATGGCCTCGCTCACGTCGGCGATGCCCGGACCCCGGTCGACGACGTCGACGTCCAGCTGGCCGTCGCTGACCGCCGCCTCGAGCCGTCCGCCGTCGGCGGTGTGGATCACCACGTTCATCTCGGCCTCGTACGCGGCGATCATCGCGCGGCGGACGGCGTCGCTCTCCGCGCCGATGCGCTTGAGGTGCTGCTTGAGGTCGCGCGACGCGGCGCCGGCGCTGGTGAAGTCCCCGCTGCGGATGTCGTAGACCAGGTGTTCCATGGCTCAGGCTCGGTCTCCGCCGAGGTGCTGGTAGATGAGGCCGCAGGTCTCGAACACGCCCTGCGGCGACACCATGAGAAGCGTGTCGTTCTCGCGGGCGAGCTGGACCATCTCGCCGTCCGGTTCGACACCGTTGACGAAGCAGATCCCGGGCACGTCCATGAGCTCCGCGACGCGCAGCATCTGGACGCTCGCGAGGTTGCTGACGAGGAGCGTCTTGTCCGACGCCTCGTTCAGCAGGTCGCTGACACGGTCGCCCGCGTAGATCTTCGCGACCGTGGTGCCGCCCGGCTTCCCGGGGGTGATGATGGTGGCCCCGATGCCCCGGGCCAGATCCTCGAGTTTCATCTTTGACCTCGCCAGAAGGGATTCGAGCTTCTTGACCATTGGTTCGATCTCGCCGTCGCCGTTCGTAGGCGGTTCCTCGCGCCCGCCCAGCCTGGCGAAGTACGCGGCCGATTCGAGCGCCGCGGTGATGTCCATGTACTCGACGAAGATCTCGTTGGGCAGATGCAGGGGCACGGGAGCGAAGCTGATGAGGCTCTTGACCCCGGCGCCGACGAGGGTGTCGGCGACCTGCTGGGCGCTCTCTCCGGGCACGGTGAGCACGGCGATCTCGATGCCGAGGTCGCGCACGAGCGTCTCGACGCGTGAGGCCTCGAAGCAGCGCACGCCGTGGATGACAGAGTCCGTGAGCGCCGGGTCGACGTCGAAGGCGGCGACGATCGCCACCGACGGACTCTTCTCGGCGAAGTGGGCGAGAACGGCGTGCCCGAGGTTGCCGACGCCGACCAGCGCGACCTCCTGTCGCCCGGTGCCGTCGAGAAAGCTGCCGATGCTGTCGATGCAGGCGTCGACGTCGTAGCCCTTGTTGGGACTGCCGGAGTACCCGATGGCCATGAGGTCGCGGCGCACCTGGGCGGCGCTGACGACGGCGTGTCTCGCGAGCTGGTGCGAGTAGATGCTCTCCATGCCGCTCTCGCGCAGCGAGGTGAGCAGCCGCCGGTAGCGACTCATGCGTGACACGGTCTTTCTCGATACCACCTGGGCTCCCGGGATGCTCGTGGTCTCGTGACGCCGGCAGCGTTACAAAAGGAACGCTGTGAATTCTGTCACGATTCTCTCCCCTCGGAGCGTCCGTGTCAACACACTCGCGCACAAGCCAACACAGTCGCGCATTGGACAGGTTGTCCAAAGGGCACGGGGACATCGTGTCCCGCACGTGGTGCATTGGAGCGTGTGCGCCCTTATGGCTCTGGTAGAGTGAGCGCAGCGAGCCACGAGGTTCGAGCGGCCGGTCCCGCCGGCCGCGTCGCGCGTCTTCTCGCTGGGCCGGCGCCCGTCGCCGGGCCGTCACGTCTTTGGAGAAGTACGGTCTGAGCTGGAGGTCACTACATGTCGGACAAGCCCGCGCACATGGAGCACATGCCCCACTTCCTCGGTCCGGTCGCGCCGATCACGCTCGACCACGCCGAAGGCAGTTGGGTCTACGCCACGGACGGCAGCAAGTGGCTCGACTTCGTCATGGGCATCGCCGTGGTCAACACCGGTCACTGCCACCCCAAGGTCGTCAAGGCGGTGCAGGACCAGGCGGCGAAGGTGCCGCACGCGCAGATGAACATCTATCGTCACGGCCCGATGCTCGAGCTGGCCAAGGATCTCGTCGAGATCCTGCCGGACGGCATGGACGAGGTCATGTTCGCCAACTCGGGCGCCGAGGCGGTCGAGAACGCGATCAAGCTGGCCAAGCAGGTCACGCGCCGGCCGGGCGTCATCGCCTTCCAGGGCGCCTTCCACGGCCGCACGCACCTCACCATGGCGCCCACCGACTCGGCGGTGCACTACCGCGGCCATCACGAGCCCCTCGCCGGCGGCATCTACCACGCGCGGTACTGCTATCCGTTCCGCACCCCCGCCAGCGAAGACCCGACCGCGTACGCGA
>CAYTRM010000163.1:0-6605 GCA_964440225.1 uncultured Thermoleophilia bacterium
CTCGCCCGCGTCGGCCTCGACGAGCTCGTCGACGACGTGATCTCCTCCGCCGACGTCGGCGACCGCAAGCCGCACTACGCCTTCTACCGCGCCGCGCTCCTGCGCATGGGCGCGGCCGGCATGCCGCTCGACCCGGCCCGCGCCGTCATGGTCGGCGACGGCACCACCAACGACATCGCCGGCGCCCGGGGCGCCGGCCTGCGCACCATCTGGTACAACCCCACCAAGCGCCGCTTCCCGGAGGGAGCCGCCCCTCCCGATGCGACCATCCGCAAGCTCATCGACCTGCCGGCGGCCGTCGACCGGCTGGCCGGCGTCTCGCCGCAGAAACGCCTGCGCGGGCGCCGCGGAGCGGAGGCCGAAGCGGCGGCGCGAGCCGCCGCGGCCGACACGACGGCGGCCACCGCGGCCCTGCGGGCCGAGACCACCGCCGCGAACGCCGCGGCCTCCGCCGCCGCGGCGCTACCGGATGCGGCCGGGGACGCGAGTCCACGCCCGGCCGTACCCGCGACGCCCGACCGCCCCGCCAGCGACACACCGGAGCCACCGCCCGTCAGTGAAGCCCCAGACCCGTCCTCACCCGGAGGCGCCCCATGGACCTGAGCCACCCCGACTCCTGGTGCGCCCACGCCGTCCGCCTCGGCGCCGACGCCGCCACCGTCATGGCGGCGACGGACGTGGTCGCCGCCGAGTGGGTGCGCATGAAGTGCCTCTACGGCTGCGACGAGCCGGGTGTGCACAGGACGTGCCCGCCGAACCTGCCGCCGGTCGCGACGACCGTCCGCCTCCTCGCCGAGTACCACCGCGCCGTGCTCCTCGAGGTCGGACCGATCGTCGGCGACGAGTTCAGCGACCCGGAGTCGCGACGCCTCAACGACGCGGCGCTCGCGCTGGAGCGCGAGCTGTTCCTCGCCGGCTACCACAAGGTGTGGACGATGGGCGCCGGCCCGTGCGACCTCTGCGAGTCGTGCTCCCAAGGCAGCGACTGCCCCAGCCCGGAGAAGGCGCGGCCGTCTCTCGAGGGCTGCGGCGTCGACGTGTTCACGACGGTGCGCAACGCGGGACGCGCGATCGAGGTCGTGAGGGACGAGGGCGACGAGTATCGCTTTTTCGCCCTCGTCCTGGTCGACTGAGCGGCGCGCGACGCCGATGGGCACGGCCCGCCCGCCCGCGGCGACCGTCAGGCGAGAAGTGCGGCGGCCTGGTCGAGCCGCGCGACGGCCTGGTCGCGGCCCAGCAGCCAGAGGCTCTCGAAGAGCCCGGGAGTGACGGTCTGACCGCTCACGCCGAGGCGGAGAGCGGCGAAGACGAACTTGGGCTTGACCTCGAGCGCCGGCGGGAGCTCGCGCACGAGCGTCTCGATGGCCGGCACGTCCCACTGCTCGAGGGCGCGGAGGCCGGCGGCGGCGGACGCGAGCGTCTCCGCCGCTCCCGCCGTGGCCTGCAGCCGCTCGAGCGCCTCCGGCGCGAACGCGAGCGGCCGGAAGAACCAGCCGGCCATCGGTATCGCGTCGGCGAGCACGTCGATCTTCTCGTGCACCAGCGGCGCGACCTCGCGGGTGAGCGCCTCCTGCTCCTCGTCGGGCACGACGGGCGGCATGAGCGCCGTCTCGGCGCCCTCCACTGCGGCGGCGAGGGCCTGCGGCCCCTGGGCCGCCAACTCGCCGATGGCCGCCGGGTCGCCGTAGAACCCGACCCGGGTGAGGTACTCCACCAGCCGGCCGCCCAGCCACTCGTCGGTCATGGCGCGCACGTAACGGCCGTTCATCCAGCGCAGCTTCTCGGGGTCGAAGATGCTCGGGCTCGTACCCAGCTTGGTCACGTCGAAGTCGGCGACGAGGTCGTCGAGCGACCAGGTGATCATGCTGTCGTCGAACTCGGCGCTCAGGAAGCAGAGGTAGTTGCGCACCACCTCGACGAGAAACCCCTCGGCGGTGAGCTGTTCGAGCTTGGTGGCGCCGTGCCGCTTGCTGAGCTTCTTCTTGTCGGTGCCGAAGAGCAGCGGCATGTGCAGGAACTCGGGCGCCGGCACGCCCAGGGCCTCGTAGATCACGACCTGCTTGGGCGTGTTGCTGATGTGGTCGTCGCCGCGGATCACGTGGGTGATGTCCATGGTCACGTCGTCGACGACGACGGCGAGATTGTAGGTGACCGTGCCGTCGGAGCGCTGCACGATGAAGTCGCCGATGGTGTCGTTCTCGAAGGCGACGTCGCCGCGCAGGATGTCGTGGAAGACGGTGCGCCCTTCGGGGACGCGCACGCGCAGCGTGTACGGCTCTCCGGCCTCCTGACGCTGCCGGACCACGTCCGCCTCCAGCGCCCGGCACTTGCCCGAGTAGACCCAGGCGCGGCCGTCCTTCTGCGCCGCCGCGCGCTCGGCTTCCAGCTCCTGGGCGGTGCAGAAGCACGGGTAGACGTGCCCGCTCGCGAGCAGCCGCTGCGCGTAGTCGCGGTAGATCCCGTCACGCTCGGTCTGCCGGTAGGGGCCGTGGGGTCCGGGCACGCCGGGACCCTCGTCCCAGTGCAGGCCCATCTCCTTCATGGAGGCGATGATCTGGACGATAGCCTCGTCGGTGCTCCGGCTGAGGTCGGTATCCTCGATGCGAAGGATGAACGTGCCCTCGTGCCGCCGCGCAAAGATGTAGTTGTAGAGGCCGGTGCGGGCGCTGCCGAGATGCAGGTAGCCGGTCGGCGACGGGGCGAAGCGGACGCAAGGGGACGGAGTCGTGGTCATAGGCTGTTCATCATACCGCATCGCCCGCTGCGAAGACGGCAGAACAGGTCTACAATGCTCATATGCGAACGTTTGCGAACAGACGGCTCGCGACCGCCTCGCGGCCGCGCTCCCACGGTGACGCGATCCGCCTCCGCCCCGGCGACGTGGCGGGCGTGGGGCGCCACGACCAGCACTACCCTGAGTTCTTGCGGTGCGCCTCCGCGGGCGACCTGCAGGACCGGACACAGGCGGCCGTCGTCCAAGACGCCGCAGACGAATCCCGAGGAGTCTCTCGATCCCATGAGTGAACCGAACCGGCTGGTCCGCGTGAGGACCTCGCGCGCCAGCGAGCACGTACAGGACATCCGCTTTCGCAAGGGCGACTGCCTCTGTGTAGGGCGCCGCAACGGGCAGCACCCGGCCTTCGTCTGGTGTGCCGCCGAAGACGGACATCACGGCTCGGTGCCGGAGGACTACATCGAGATCGTGGACTCCGGCGCGGCGCTTGCCCTGCGCGACTACGACTCGACCCACTTGACGGCCGTCGCCGGCGAGACGCTCGAGGCGCTCGAGGAGGTCGGCGACTTCCTCCGCTGCCGCAACGCCGCCGGCATCGAGGGCTGGATCCCCCTCTCGTACGTCGAGGACGTCGAAGATGCCGTGGGGCACGGATGACGGCCCTGCCACAGCGCGTGCGCGTCATCGCGCCGCACATCACCAGCGACGCGAACCCGGTGCGCTTCCGCGCCGGCGACACCGTCGGCGTCGGCCATCACGACCGGCAGTGGACCGCCTACGTCTGGGGGACCGACCTGGTCGGCCGCGCCGGCTGGGTGCCGGATGCGTACATCGAGATGACCGGGGCGCACGAGGGCACCGCCCTGCGCGACTACGACGCCACCGAGCTCACGGTCGCCAGGGGCGACGCCCTCGACGTCCTCGACGAAGCCGGCGGCTGGTACCTCTGCCGCACCGCCACCGGGCAGTCGGGCTGGGTGCCGGGCAACGTCGTCGAGCCGGCCTGACCGAGCCCGCCGGGCCGGGCCTTTTTGCCGCACCCGGCCCCTTCTGGTACTCTCTCGGCTCCGTGCACGCGCACCCTCACACACACATCCCCGCGACCCTGGACGCCTGACATGCCCCAGCTGCGCATCGCCGTTCTCGTGAAGCAGGTCCCGGACACGGCCAACGTGACCGGCGAGGCCATGAAGGAAGACGGCACCGTCAACCGGGCGGCTCTGCCGGCCGTGTTCAACCCCGAAGACCTGAACGCGCTGGAGGAGGCGCTCAAGCTCCGGGACCGCCACGACGCCCGTGTCACCGTGGTCACCATGGGGCCACCGGCCGCCGTCCAGGTGCTGCGCGAGTCGCTCTACCGCGGCGCCGACGAGGTCATCCTGCTCACCGACAAGGCGTTCGCCGGCGCCGACAAGCTTGCGACGAGCTACGCTCTCTCCCTCGCGATCAGAAAGCTCGGCGGCGCCGACCTCGTGCTCTGCGGCCGCCAGGCGATCGACGGCGACACCGCCCAGGTCGGCCCGCAGACGGCCGAGAAGCTCGGCTACCCGCAGATCACGTGCGTCAGCCGCATCGACGCGCTGGTCGCGCCGGACGGCGAAGGCGACCCCGGCGCAGCGGCCGCCGGCTCCGTCACCGCCACGCGCAGCATCGAGGGCGGCTTCGAGACACTCACGAGCTCGCTTCCCTGCCTGCTCACGGTCACGGGCGAGGCCAACGACCCGCGGCCGCCGAGCGTCAAACTCGTCATGACCTACAAGGGCATCGCGGCCGAGGCCATGCCCGACTACGACGACACCTACCTCGACCCCGAGAACGACGCCGCCGAGGTCTGCATGCTCGGACGCGACGGCAAGCCCGTCTGTCGCGCCAAGGTGGTGCAGTGGGACCACGAGGCGCTTGCCGCCGACCGTGACTCGCTCGGCCTGCGCGGCTCGCCGACCAGGGTCAAGGAGATCGAGAGCGTCGTGCTCGCCCAGAGCGAGGCACGCATGGTCGAGCCCACCGATGCCGGCATCGCGGAACTCGTGCACGAGCTGATCGAGGAGCACATCCTTGGATAGGCGACGCAGCGGACCTCTCGTCGGGGGCGGCGAAGCGGCGCCCGACAGTGACACGCAGGGAGGCGCTCCCATGAAGCGCAGCGACGTCTGGGTCGTCGTCGAGCAGCACGACGGCGTCGCGGCGGAGGTCAGCCTCGAGTTGCTCGGCCGCGCCCGCGAGCTGGCCGACACGCTCGGCGCGCAGGTCGGCGCCGTCCTCATCGGCGCGGGCGCCGCGCTCGGGGATGTCGCCAGGGAGCTCGTCGCCCGCGGCGCCGACACCGTCTTCTTCGTCGTCCACGACGACCTCGCCCACTACCTGGCGCAGCCGTACGCCGCGGTGGTCGGCAGCCTGATCCGCGAGCATCAACCGCAGATCGTCCTGTACGGCGCCACCACCACCGGCCGCGACCTCGCGCCGCGCGTCGCCAGCGCGCTGCGCACCGGCCTCACCGCCGACTGCACCGACCTGCGCATCGGCGATCACGTCTTGAAGGGCGAGGAGTACCGGGACCTGCTGTACCAGATCCGCCCGGCCTTCGGCGGCAACATCATCGCCACCATCATCAGCCCGCTGCACCGGCCGCAGATGGCCACGGTGCGCGAAGGCGTCATGGTCATGCCCGAGGAGGACCGGCGGCGCGACGGCGCCATCGTCGCCGTGCCGGTGACCCGCTCGTCCGCACCGCTGCACGACGCCGCCGGCGTCACGCTCACCGACGCCGAGTTCGCCGTCACGCTGGTGCGCCGCGTGCAGGAGGAGAAGCGCGTCGATCTCAAGGGCGCGCGCGTCGTCGTCGCCGGTGGCGTCGGCGTCGGCTCCCGCGAGGGCTTCGCCCTGGTCGAGGAGCTGGCGCGCACGCTCGGCGGCGTGGTCGGAGCCAGCCGCGCCGCCGTCGACGCCGGCTGGGTCGCCCACGACCACCAGATCGGCCAGACGGGCACCACCGTGCGTCCCAAGCTCTACATCGCCTGCGGCATCAGCGGCTCGGTGCAGCACCGCGCCGGCATGGACCAGAGCGCCCGCATCCTCGCCGTCAACGACGACCCGCTGGCGCCGATCTTCAGCGTCGCCCACTACGGCATCGTCGGCGACCTGCACAAGGTCATCCCCCAGCTGATCGCGGCGTACAGGAGCAAGGGCGCGGGCGGCGAAGCCGCTCCCGCGCCGGCCGGCGCCTCGGCGGCGTCCGACGGAGGTGCGCCGTGACCAACTTCTACAGCGACAACCCGGACCTCCAGGCGACCCTTCGGCGGCTCGACCTGGCTCGCGTGGTGCGCCTGCGCGAGAACGACTACCGCCAGGCGGGCGACTTCGCCTACGCGCCGAAGGACTTCGAGGACGCGACCGACTCGTACGAGCGCACGCTCGCCATCGCCGGCGAGATCTCCGGAGACTACATCGAGCCGCGCGCCGAAGACGCCGACCGCGCCGGCAGCGAGCTCGTCGAGGGCGAGGTCTGCTACGCCCCGGGCATCGCCCAGGGCCTCGAGCGCCTCAAGCAGGCGGACCTCATGGGCATCACCCTCCCGCGCAAGTACGGCGGCCTCAACTTCCCCATCTCGGTCAGCGTCATGATCGTCGAGATGGTGAGCCGCGCCGACCCGTCGCTCATGAACATCTTCGGTCTGCAGGACATCAGCGAGACCGTGAACAAGTTCGCCGACGACGAGATGAAGGCGGCATACCTGCCGCGCTTCGCCAGCGGCGAGGTCACCGGCAGCATGGCGCTCACCGAGCCCGAGGCCGGCAGCGACCTGCAGAACGTCCAGCTCAAGGCGACCGAGCAGCCGGACGGGACCTGGCGCCTGAACGGCGTCAAGCGCTT
>CAYTRM010000164.1:0-6599 GCA_964440225.1 uncultured Thermoleophilia bacterium
GAAGCTGCTCGAGGGGGAGGCCGGCGCAGAGAGGATGTACCGGCCGGACGAGGTGGCCGTGCTCTACCGCACCAACGCGCAGAGCCGCGTGCTCGAGGAGCAGTTCGGGCGCTACGCGATCGCCTACCAGGTCATCGGCGGGCCGAAGTTCTACGAGCGTGCCGAGATCCGCGACGTCATCGCCTACCTGACGATGCTCGTGAACCCCGACGACTCGCAGCGACTGCTGCGCATCGTCAACCAGCCGAAGCGCGGCATCGGTGCGACCAGCATGCAGCGTCTGCAGGCGCACGCGGCGAGCGTGGGGGAGACCCTCTGGACCGCGCTGCGCGACGCCGGCGACGTGCCGGGGCTGTCGGCCGGCGCGGTGAACGGCCTGCTGGCGTTCGCGCGGATCATCGAGGGCCTGCAGGCCGGGCTCGCCGGCCGCCCCGTGGCCGACGTCGTGCGCAGCGTCATCGAGGAGAGCGGCTACGAGGCCGCCCTCACGACGCAGAACACGCTCGAGGCCGAGGGCCGTCTCGAGAACATCGAGGAACTGGTCGGCGTGGCCGCCGAGTACGACAAGCGCGCCGACGAGTCCAGCCTCGACGGCTTCCTCCAGGAGATCTCCCTCTACGCGGACACCGACGCCTACGCCGACACAAGCGCCCTGCTCACGCTCATGACGCTGCACAACGCCAAGGGGCTCGAGTTCCCGGTCGTGTTCATCGCCGGGATGGAAGAGGGCGTGTTCCCCCATCAGCGCTCGCTGGACGAGCAGAACGTCGAGGAGGAGCGCCGCCTCGCCTACGTCGGCATCACGCGCGCCATGGACCGCCTGTACCTCGTGCACGCGCGCGCTAGGAGCCTGTGGGGGGCGTCGCAGTACAACCTGCCCTCACGCTTCCTCGATGAGATCCCCGCGGACCTCACCGAGCGGCAGGCCATAGGCGGCCGCTCCGGCTCCGGCGGTCGCGACGGCTGGGGCGGCGGCCCGGGCGGCGGGTCGTGGGGCGGCGGCAGCGGCGGCGGCTACGCCCGCGACGCCGGCGGCTGGGGTGGCCGTCAGGGCCGCCGGGGCGACGTCGACGACGAGTCCGGCGACGCGCTCGGCTCCGGCCGTCGCTTCACCGGTCTCGAGAAGAAGGAACTCGACGAGGAAGTCGTGGAGCAGTTCTTCACCGCCGGCGATCGCGTTCTCCACGCCACGCTTGGCGAGGGCACGGTGCTGGCCATGCAGGGCGGCGGCATCGTGGTCGTGCGCTTCGAGAACGACGGCTCCGAACGCCGGCTCATGGCCAGCGTCGCGCCGCTCCGCAAGCTGCGCGGCTGAGCGACGCCCGGGTCCGCGGTCACCCGCGCCGGCCGTCGACGCTCACGCTTGCTCGCGCGACCAGTCCTCCACGCTGAGTCCGTCGAAGTCGGCGAAGTGGCGCAGGTTCGCGGTGACGACGGTCAGACCATGGACTGCCGCGATCGCCGCTATCTGCCCATCCGCGGCCGACGGCGTGCGGCCGCGGCGCTCCAGGCGGGCGCGCTCGACGGCGTGCCAGACGGCAGCGCTCTCGTCGTAGGGGAGCACGGGGAGCCCCCGACAGACGGCCTCGCGAACGAACTGCTCGAGACGGGCGCGTTTGGCGCCCGCCTCGAGGCGCTCGTAGCCGTAGGTGAGCTCGTGCACCACTGGGCTGGGGACGGCGGAGGCGTGCTGTTCGTCGCGCAGGCGCGCCAGGACGGCTGCATCGCCGTGCGCCAGGACGGCTTGGGACACGACATTCGTGTCGAGCAGGTAGCGGATCATCAGATGTCGACCGCGCGCCCCGGGGACGGGTCGCGCAGCCCGTCGAAGTCGGAGCCCTCGAACTCGACGCCTTCGCCGAGCGCGCCGTCGCGGATCTCCCGCGCGACCTCCCAGAAGTCGGGTCGGGCTTGCCCAAGCCGGCGGAAACGCTCGATGGAGAGGAGCACGGCGACAGGCGTGCCGCGTCGCGTCAGCGTGACCGTATCTCCCTTCTCGGCGGCGCGCACCGCCTCGGGGAGATGATCCTTGGCGCCGGCGATCGAGTAGTCGCGCTGCATGGATGCCTCCAAGATGGCTATTTTCATGGCCATCTTACCCCGCTGGTCGCGCGGCGTCACGGGCCGGTGCCGCTCTCGTACATCCGCCAGCTGCCGTCGGACATGCGCACGACGCTCTCGAAGAGCCGGTGCGTACCGGTGTCTCCCCATGCGCTCACGGACCCCGCCGGCTCGATCCAGACCTCGGCGGCGAACTGGATGGTCGAACCCTCCGGCGGGCCCGCGGTGGTCGAGTCCGGGACGAGCCGGACGAAGCGCGCGTCGCCGATGTCGGCGCCGTCCCACTGCTGGATGGGAGCGCCGGGGGCGACGAGAAAGCGCTGGGCCTCCTCGAGACGGTCATCGCCGACGAGCTTCCAGAACAGCCTCACGACCTCGACCGCGGCGGCCGGCGGGGTGCCGTTCGTGATCTGCGGAGAAGGGGACGGCGTGGGGCTCGCCGACGCGGGCGGTGGAGACGACACGTCGGAGGACGAGCCGCCGCAGGCGGCGAGCAGCACGGCGCAGAGGAGGGCGGCGACCGTGGCGAGCGCCGCCGCCCGGCCTGTGTGCATCATCGCGCGCGCCGTCCCGGGGAGTGACATCGTGGTCCTTTCGCTGCGTCCGACAGGTCGTGCGTCAAGCTCACCACAGGTCGCCCGCTCTGTACAGGATGACAATCAGAGGGCCGACGGCGGGCTGGGCCGGCTTCGCCGCCGGGCCTGCCGCCCGCGCGCCTGCGATAGAGTGAAGCCAGCCAGTCCACCCCTGCTCGAGGAGGGTCAGCCATGGCCGTCGAGGTCACCCGCGAAGGCGCCGTCGCGATCGTCGTCGTGAACCGTCCTGAAGCGCTCAACGCTCTGAGCCGCGCGACGAACGAGGAATTGCTCGCGACCGCGCAGTCGCTGTCCACCGACGACTCCGTGCGCGCGGTCGTGCTCACCGGAGGCGGCGACAAGGCCTTCGTCGCCGGCGCCGACATCCCCGAGATGGCGACGTTCAGCGCCGAGCAGGCGCGTCGCTCCAGCGCGCTCGGTCAGAGCGTGATGAGCGCGATCGAGGCGGCCCCGCAGCCGTGGGTCGCCGCCGTCAACGGCTTCGCCCTCGGCGGCGGCTGCGAGCTGGCCCTTGCCTGCGACATCCGCTTCGCGAGCGAGAACGCCAAGTTCGGCCAGCCCGAGATCGGGCTCGCCATCACTCCCGGGTTCGGCGGCACGCAGCGGCTGCCGCGAATCGTCGGTCAGGGGTGGGCGAAGTACCTCGTGCTGAGCGGCCGTCACATCCGCGCCGACGAGGCGCTGCGCATCGGGCTCGTGCAGGCGGTGTTTCCCAGGGACGAGCTCATGGCGCGGACGATGAAGCTGGCGGAGGAGCTGGCCGGCCGGAGCCCTCTGGCGATGCGCTACTGCAAGGCGGCCGTGAGCGCCGCCTCCGACACGGACATCGTCACCGGACAGGCGATCGAGCGCGATCTCTTCGGTCTGGTCTTCGCGACCGACGACCACGCGGAGGGCTTGAGCGCCTTTCTCGAGAAGCGGACGCCGGAGTTCGGCGGCAGCTGAGGCGGCTCAGTCTCCGAGCGCGGCGCGCAATCGCGCGAGGGCTTCGTATACACCCGGCGTGGCGCGCACGCGGACGTCGGCCGCCTCGAGCACGGGGCGCGGCGTCTCCCCGGTGATCGCGGCCACGGCGCAGGCGCGGCGCCGGGCGTCGCGCTCGCCCCAGTCGCGGATCGCCGCGAACGCCGTGACGTCGGTGAGGTCGTCGCCGCAGCACAGCGCCGTCAGGTAGTCGCCGGCGCCCAGCAGCCGCTTCACGGCCGTCCCCTTGCTGAACGGCAGCGGCGGCCGGATCTCGAAGGCGAAGTGCCCGGTGGCGACGGCGAGGCCGCGGGCGCGCGCCGGCTCGACGACCCGCGCGAGGATCGCGTGACGCGTGGCGGCATGGTCGGGGGCGAGGCGGTAGTGCACGGCGAGCACCGTGCGCTTGTCTTCGAGGACCACGCCGAGCGCCTCGCAGTCGAGCTCGCGGGCGGCGGACTGCGCGACCTCACGGATGGCGGGCACGTATCGCTCCGCCTGCGGCTCGATCTCCACCGTGCCGTCGGCGAGGGTCGTCTCGAGGCCGTGATTGCCGACGTAGGCGGCGCCGGCCATCGGGATCATGCGACGCGCGTCGTCCTGCGCCCGGCCGCTCACGAAGGCGACGAGGCCCAGCCGTTCGACGAGCGCCGCCAGCACATCGCGGAAGCGCTCGGGCACCTCGGCGTCCGTGGGGCGCGGCGCTATCGGCGAGATCGTCCCGTCGATGTCGCAGAAGAGCGCCGCCGTTTTCGGCGCCGCCGCGGCGGCGCGCACGAAGGCGTCGAGAGCGCCGCCGCCGTCGATGATGAGTCGCTCTGCGTCCACGCTTCTCCCCGGTCGGTGGCCCTCAGCGTACCCGATGGGCGCGGGCGCGCCAACGGGCGGTCCGGCGCCGGTCAAGTTCCGCCGCCGGCTGCCGATACGGGGGTGGAGAGAGATGGGCGACCCAGTCGACAAGCGGAACGCGCCGCGTCCGGGCGGCAGGCCTCGTGACGGGCGCGCCGACCCGTACCTCAAGTCGATGCTCCTCGGCCTCATCGAGGACAGCTACCTCCACACCGGCACGTTCACGCAGTTCGCCGCCGAGGTCCTCCAGGTGCTCGCCTACGCGGTGACCGTCCCGGTGGCGTTCACCGAAGGCTTTCTCAAGGCCTACCTCTCGATCGAGCGCGTCGTGGAGGATCCCGACGGTCGCATCACCATCATCCCGAAGCCGGGCGCCAGCATCGACGACATGATCCGCGACGTCGACGAGATCACCGCCAAGGTCGATCCGGGCGCCGTCTTCAACCCGGTCGTGCGCGACAGGCTCGACGCCGTGCACGAGACGTCGGGCAAGGCCATGAAGTGGGACCTGGACAGTCTGTCGCGCATGGACGACGCGCAGCTCATGGGGGTCCTGCGCGAGATGCAGGCGGAGTCCGAGGCCGACGGTGAGCACGCGCGCGGGGACGACGAGGCCACCGACTACCTGCGCGCCAAGCTCGCCACCATCCGCCGCAACGTGGGGCAGTTCCAGGCCCGGCAGCAGACCGGGGGCGGCGGCGCGGGCGCCTCCGGCGACGCCGCTCCGCCGGCGACCGGAGCCGTCGCGGCAGGGTCGGGCTGAGGACCGGGCGGCGCCCCGCGCCCCGCGCTGCGCCTTCCGGTAGCATGCGCATCTCCCCGTCGGTGGTCGGCGGTGTCTCCGCCGCGCCCCTTCGGGTAGCATAGGCGCTCGATGCTAGGGGGCGTCACGTGGAACACTTCTCAGACAGACTGGCAGCATCCGTGCGCGCCCGCAGCAGCGTGGTGTGCGTCGGCCTCGACCCCGTCCTCGAGCGTATGCCGCCGGCCCTGGTCGACGAGTACCGGCCGCAGGCGGCCGAGCTCGGCGACGACGCGGCCGTGGCCGCCTGCTTCGAGCGGTTCTGCCGGGACGTGATCGCCGCCGTCGCCGGCGTCGCCGCCTGCGTCAAGCCCCAGGCGGCCTTCTTCGAACAGTACGGCGCCGCCGGCTGGCGGGCGCTCGCCGCCGTCATCGCGTGCGCGCACGAGCACGACCTGCCGGTGATCCTCGACGTCAAGCGCGGCGACATCGCCTCGACCGGCGCCGCCTACGGGCGCGCCGCGTTCGGCGGCGCCCCCGGCTTCACGGCGCCGGTCGCCGGTCTCGCCGCCGACGCCGTGACCGCCAGCCCGTATCTGGGCGAGGACTCGCTGGAGCCGCTGGTGGAGCACTGCGCCACCGGGCGCGGCGTCTTCATCCTGACGCGCACGAGCAATCCCGGCGCCGGCCTGCTCCAGGAGGTCGAGGTCGGCGGGAGACCGCTCTACCTGCGCGTGGCCGACCTCGTGGCGCGGCTCGGCGCGGAGCACGTCGGCGAGCACGGCTACAGCGATGTCGGGGCGGTCGCGGGCGCGACCTCGCCGGGGTCGCTGCGGCTGGTGCGCGAGGCGCTGCCGCACGCCTTTCTCCTGGTGCCGGGGTACGGCGCCCAGGGAGCCGGAGCGGATGCCCTCGCGGGCATCGCCGCCGGCGACGCGGCGGGCTACGTCGTCAACGCGTCGCGCTCGGTCATCTACGCGTGGCAGGACGGCGGCGGCGACCACCAAAGGGCTGCGGCGGCCGCCGCCGAATCTATGCGCAGCGATCTACGGGACGGACTATGACGGACGAGACTCCCCAGAAGCGACCACGCCGCCGGCGCCCCGCGAGTGCCGACGCGACGAAGCCGCGGTCCCGGCAGCAGTCTGCCGCACCGTCGGGCGACTCCGATCCCGACGCGGCGCTGCAGCGGCTCGAGTCGATGGGCGCGCCCGCGAGCGCGCCCACCCAGGCGCCTCCGCAGCGTGCGACCGCCCCCGCGACGTCGCGACGCCCGCGGCCCGTGGGCTCCGCGGCCAAGTCCCCGCGCGCCCGGCCGCGACCGGCCGCGACGCCCGGGTCGACGCGCATCGTGGCACGTGTCGCGGCTCCCGTCGTGTTCCTCATCG
>CAYTRM010000165.1:0-6549 GCA_964440225.1 uncultured Thermoleophilia bacterium
CAGCGACTCCTCGATGATCGAGCGCAGACCGCGGGCGCCGGTGCCGCGCTCGAGCGCCTTCACCGCGATGGCGCCCAGCGCCTCCTCGGCGAAGACGAGCTCCACGGCGTCCAGCGAGAAGAACTTCTGATACTGGCGCGTCAGCGCGTTCTTGGGCTCGGTGAGGATGCGCATGAGGTCGTCCTCATCGAGATTATGGACGGCGCTCACGACCGGCAGTCTCCCGATGAACTCCGGGATGAGGCCGAAGTCGAGCAGATCTTCGGGAAGCGCGTGCGTGAAGATGGTGCCCGGGTCCTTGTCGGCCTTGCTGACCACGTCGGCCATGAAGCCGACGCCCTGACGGCCCATGCGGCGCTCGATGATCTTCTCGAGACCGGCGAAGGCGCCGCCGCAGATGAACAGCACGTTGGTCGTGTCGATCGTGAGGAACTCCTGGTGCGGGTGCTTGCGCCCGCCCTGCGGCGGCACGCTCGCCACGGTGCCCTCGAGGATCTTGAGAAGCGCCTGCTGGACACCCTCGCCCGAGACGTCACGGGTGATCGACGGGTTGTCGGCCTTTCGCGCGATCTTGTCGATCTCGTCGATGTAGATGATGCCGGTCTCGGCGCGCTTGACGTCGAAGTCGGCCGCCTGGATGAGCTTGAGCAGGATGTTCTCGACGTCCTCGCCGACGTAGCCCGCCTCGGTCAGCGCCGTCGCGTCGGCGATCGCGAACGGGACGTTGAGGATCCGGGCGAGCGTCTGGGCGAGCAGCGTCTTGCCGCATCCCGTCGGTCCGAGCAGGAGGATGTTGCTCTTGGCCAGCTCGACGTCGGTCTCGCCGCCGGCGACCGCCTGCACGCGCTTGTAGTGGTTGTAGACGGCGACGGCCAGGGACCGCTTGGCCTCTTCCTGCCCGACGACGTAGTCGTTCAGCGTCGCGTAGATGTCGCGCGGCTTGGGCAACTGCTCCAAGTCGAGCGCCACCGGCGCCGTGAGCTCCTCGTCGATGATCTCGTTACAGAGGTCGATGCACTCGTCGCAGATGTACACGCCCGGGCCGGCGATGAGCTTCTTGACCTGCCTCTGCGACTTGCCGCAGAAGCTGCAGAGCAGCTGATCGTTACCGTCGCTCGTTCCTGCCAACTCGCTCCTCCTCGTGCGAAGACGCCGTCGCCCGCTCTGTCAGCGGTGCGCGATGACGTCGTCGATGATGCCGTAGCCCTTGGCCTCGGCCGCGCTCATGAAGTAGTCGCGCTCCGTGTCGCTGCGGACCTTGTCGATCTCCTGGCCGGTGTGATCGGCGATGATCTCGTCGAGCCGCTTGCGCAGGTTGAGCACCTCTCGCGCGTGGATCTCGATGTCGGTGGCCTGACCCTCGT
The DNA here is from genome assembly GCA_964440225.1 of uncultured Thermoleophilia bacterium. Lineage (GTDB taxonomy): Bacteria > Actinomycetota > Thermoleophilia > UBA2241 > UBA2241 > CAIXSE01. The sequence goes on from CAYTRM010000165.1 coordinate 1,365, forward strand.
AGCCGCCTGCCACCTGATGGATCAGGACACGCGCGTTCGGAAGCGCGAAGCGCTTGCCCTTGGCGCCGCCTGCGAGCAGCAGCGCGCCCATACTCATCGCGCTGCCGACGCAGATCGTGCTGACGTCCGGCTTGATGAACTGCATGGTGTCGTAGATCGCGAGCCCCGCGTAGACGCTGCCGCCCGGGCTGTTGATGTACAGGCTGATGTCCTTGTCGGGGTCGTCGCTCTCCAGGTGGATGAGCTGCGCCACGATCAGGTTGGCGATCTCGTCGACCACGGGCGTCCCGAGGAAGATCACGCGCTCGTTCAGGAGCCGGGAGAAGATGTCGAAGGAGCGTTCGCCCCGGCTGGTCTGCTCGATCACGAACGGTACAAGTGGAGTCACGTAGTCACCCTTTTCACGTTGACATGTCTCTCTCAGTGGTTCCCGCGCCGAAACGCCTACTCGGCCTCCGGGTCCACGACATCGGCCGACTCTTCCGCCGCCGCTTCTTCGGCCTCGGTCATGGCGATGGCCACGGCGCTCTCGGCGACGAAGTCGGCGGCTTTCGCCACTAGCATTTCGTCGCGAAGCGCCTCACGCCTGCCCGACTTCTCGAGATCCGCCAGCAGTTGCAGGTGGTCGCGCCCCAGGGCCTCGGCGTCGTGCTTGACCATCTCGGCGATGTCGTCGTCGGTCACGGCGAGACCCTCGGCCTCGGCGATCGCCTCCAGCACCAGCTGGCGCTTGATGACGAACTCGGCCTGCGGCCGCATCTCCTCCTCGATATCCTCGGGAGTCTTCTCGAGGACGCCCAGATACACGTCCATCGTCAGGCCCTGCTCGCCGACGCGCTCCTCGAGCTGGTGGAAGAGGCGGTGCGCCTCGCGGTCGACCATCGTCGACGGGACCGCGATGGTCGCGTGCTCGACCGCCTTCTCGACGGCGGCCGCGCGGAAGTCGCGCTGCGTGCCGGCCTCGCCGGCGGCCTCGAGCCGCTGCCGCACGTCGCTGCGCAACTCGTCCATGGTCTCGAACTCGCTCACATCGGCGGCGAAGGCGTCGTCGAGCTCGGGCACGACCTTCGTCTTGATCTCCTTGACGGCGACCTTGAAGACGGCCGGCTGCCCGGCGAGCTGCTCGGCGTGGTAGTCGGCCGGGAAGGTGACGTCGAACGACCTTTCTTCACCCGGCTTGAGGCCCACCAACTGCTCTTCGAAGCCGGGGATGAGATTGCCGCGCCCGACCTCGAACATCTGATCCTTGCCCTCGGCGCCCTCGATCGGCTCGCCGTCCTGCAGGCCCTCGAGGTCCATGAGCACGAAGTCGCCCATCTCGACGGCGCGGTCCTCGACGGGCTGCAGGCTCGCGAGCCGCTCCTGCAGCATCGCCAGCTGCGCCTCCACCTGCGCGTCGGTCACGTCGACCTCGCGCTTCGGCACCTCGAGACCCTTGTACTCGCCGAGCGTCGGCGTCGGCATCATCTGGACCTTGATCGAGAAGGAGTAGTCGGCCGCCTCGTCCAGCGGGCCGACCTGCAGGTCGGAGGTCCCGACCGCGTCGTCGTAGAGGCCGGAGTCGCGCAGCGCCTCATCGCCCCACTCGGGGATCGCGTCTTCGAGAGCCTCGGTGCGGATGAAGTCGGCGCCGACGTTCTGGATGACCAGGTCGACCGGCACCCGCCCCTTGCGAAAGCCGGGCAGCTGCATCTCGCCGCGCACCTTGGCGACGGCGCGGTCGTAGGCCTTCCTGACGGCCTCAGCAGGGATCTCGACGCTGAGTTCGACCTCGTTCTCGCCTGTGGGATTGACCTTCGTCTTCACTATGGGTTCTCCGTCTGTCGCTGGAGCGGCGCGAGCGCCGGCGAGGGCGCTGCGGACCGCCATGTGGTCCGTGCGGGGGTCAGGCCGAGGCCTGTGGTGCGGGTGAGAGGACTTGAACCTCCACGAGCAGAGCTCACCAGATCCTAAGTCTAGCGCGTCTACCAGTTCCGCCACACCCGCACGGCGTTAACGTCGACGGCCGGCGCTCGCGCCGGCCGGTGCACCCGAGTGGTTGGGGTGAAGGACGGGATTCGAACCCGCGACCGCCGGGACCACAACCCGGAGCTCTGCCAGCTGAGCTACCTTCACCACCGGTCGCCGCCCCGACGAGCGCCGCAACGGACCCGGCGCCGCCGACGCGGCCAGCGTAGAAGGATACCACGAGCGCGGGCGGGCGTCACACGCGGTGAAGGCGCCGCGAGGTGCTGCCGCCCGCGCGCCGGTCGCGTCAGGCCGGCGCGAGGTACTCGTTGCGTACATCCTGCAGCAGGTGGCCGTCCTGGATCTCGAGGATGCGGTCCGTCTGCTGGGCGACGCCGCGGTCGTGCGTCACCAGCAGGAACGCGGTGCCGAGCTCCTCGTTGATCTCGCGGAAGAGCTTGTACACGGCCTTCGTGTTGACGCTGTCGAGGTTGCCCGTCGGTTCGTCGGCCAGCACCAGGGCCGGGCGGTTCATCAGCGCGCGGGCGATGGCTACGCGCTGCTTCTGACCGCCCGAGAGGTCGTTGGCGTTCTTCTTCTCGAGACCCTCGAGGCCGAGCAGCGCCAGGTTCGCCTCGGCCCTCGGCACGAGCTCCGCCGCCGCCACTCCGGCGATGCGGCCGGGCATGAGCACGTTCTCCAGCACGCTGAACTCGGGCAGCAGGTAGTGGAACTGGAAGACGAAGCCGATGAAGTCGTTGCGCAGCGCGGCGCGCTGCTTGCGGCTCGCCGCCGTCGTGTCGTGCCCGTTGAGGACGACCCGCCCGGTGGTCGGCGTGTCGAGCAGGCCGATGAGGTTGAGCATCGTCGACTTGCCCGAGCCCGACTGGCCGATCAGCGAGGCGAACTCGCCGGCCTGCAGCTCGAAGGAGACCTCCTGCAGCGCCACGGTCTTGACGACCGTGCCATACGTCTTGCCGATCCCCTCGGCGTGGACGAGCGTCTCAGCCACCCTGGATCACCTCGATGGGGTCGAGCTTGGAGGTGCGCCGCGACGGGATCAGCGACGACCCTACCGCCACCAGCACGCCGACGACGAAGGAGATGACGACGAACCCGACCTGCGGCGTGATCGGGAACAGCGACGCGGAATCACGCCCGAGGAACGAGAAGACGGCGATGAGGCCGAGTCCCGCGCCGACGCCGACGGCGGCGCCCCCTATCCCGAGGATGAGCGCCTGCCAGAGAAAGATGCGCCCCGACTGCCGGTCGCCCATGCCCATCGCCTTGAGGATGCCGATCTGCCGGGTCTTCTGGACGGCCGAGATGGCCAGCGTCGAGGCGATGCCGAGGGCGACCGCGACGAGCACGAAGAACTGGATCATGTAGCTCGACGAGCTCTGGCTCTGCAGCGCCGAGAGCAGATCGGCGTTGGCCTCCTGCCACTCGGTCACCTCGAGACCGCTGAGCGCGGGTTCGCCGCGCAGGCTCTCGGCGACGTCCGTGGACGCGAAGACGTCGCTGACCTGCGCGTCGATCGCCGAGTACTGGTCGGGCTCGAGACCCAGCACGGTGGCCGCGTACGCCCCGTCGACGAACGCGGTCGCGCTGTTGGCGGCGGCAGAGCCGAAGTCGTAGACCCCACTGACGGTGAGCTCCGCCGGCTTGCCGTCGGGGAGCACGAACGACGCGGCAGTCCCGGGAGTCAGAGCGTACGCGTCGGCGAAATCCTTGCCGACGAGCACCTCGCCGGCGCCGAGCGACGCATCCCCGGCGACGAGCCGGCCGGAGATGTCGAAGATCGTGTCCAGTTCGGCGAGCTCGCCGCCGGTGAACTGCAGCGGCGCGCTCTCCGCCTCCTGGCGGAAGATCGCCGAGAACGACCGCGTGGGCACGACCGTGGTGATCTCGGGCTGCCCCTCCATCGCCCGCTTGAGCGCAGCGTCGAAGACCACCGGGTCGCCGTCGGTCTCGGCGCGCACGATCAGCTGGGGGCTGCTGCCGATGGTCTGGTCGACGAGACTGGCCTGGAGACTCGTGATGAGCGAGCCGAGGAACACCTGGACGCCGATGCCGACGGCGATGCCAGCGGCGATGAGGATCGACTGTACGGGACTCTTGCGCAGGAAGCGCGCGGCGATGCCGAGACTGAGCACGCTTCAGCTCTCCCGGCCGGGCGCGGCCGGGGCGTCGCCGAGGAGCGCGTCCAGGTCGACGACCTCCTGCGGCAGCCAGCCGGTGGCGGCGCCCACGAAGGCGGGGCCGCCGACCCAGATGTCGACGTCCGGCAGAGCCGCCTTGAGGGCGTCGACGGCGTGTCGCACGGCGAGCCTGTGAAAGTGCGTCGACGAGCTCATGACGACCGCGTCCGCGCCGAGCCGACCAGCGGCGTCGGCGATCTCCTCGACCGGTGTGTCCGGGCCGAGGAAGTACGTCGTCCAGCCGGCCATGTCGAACCGGTCGGCGACCATGCGCAGACCAAGGTCGTGACCTTCCTCCGGCGGGCACGCCAGGAGCACCGTGCGGCCGGCAGGCTGAACCGCGGCCTTCTCCTTGAGCACTCCCGGGTACAGGATCTCGACTATCGTCCGCACGGTGGCGCTGGCCAGGTGCTCCTCCCAGATCGCCACCGTCCCTCGCTGCCACGCGGCCCCGGTGTCGGCGAGCAGCGGCGTCAGGACCTCACGGTAGAGAGCCGGGATGCTGATGGCGCCTGAGGAGACGGCCTCCACGGCGGTGCGCACAGCCGTCGCCTTGTCGTGGTCCGCCAGCGCGCTCGCGACGGCCTCGTACAGTGGGCCGAAGGAAGGCTCGGAAACATCGTGCGTTCGAGTGTCGTCGTAGTCGCTCATCGGCACGCTTGTACCCAGCGCGGTCTCGCGCATAACCGCAGCGGTACCCCACCATCCACAGGATCGGATGTGGACTGGCGCGCCCGGCAGGATTCGAACCTGCGATAGCACCCGCGGGGTCGGCGCTGTCGGCGCGCGTCGTCTCTCTTCTGGCGATTTCGGCCCGATTTGCAGGGACTTCTATCGGCCCTGGCGGCGACGCGCCGAAGAGCGCCGACACCAGCCGACGGGGCCTGTCGGCAGCAATTGCGTACAAACTGCGTACAGATTGCGTACACTCCCGGGGCCTGATTCGGCCCCGCTCGCGAGCCCCTCCCCGCCGGCCCGGTCTGCACGACTCAACAGCGAACTGACGATGGGAGACGACCATGAGCACCTGTGACTAC
>CAYTRM010000166.1:0-6511 GCA_964440225.1 uncultured Thermoleophilia bacterium
GATGGACGCGCGGATGCAACGCTGCAGGTCGGCAGCTTCGGCGCGCATCCAGCGCGCATCGCCGGCATGGCCGGCCTGGGCCTGGTCCTCATCTACATGCTGCTCTTCTATCGATTCCTGGGCCTCGTGGCCGACCTCGCGCTCATCGTCTACGGCATCCTGCTCTGGGGGCTGTTCAACGCCATCCCGGTCACGCTCACGCTGCCGGGCATCGCCGGCCTCATCCTCACCATCGGGGTGGCGGCCGACGCCAACGTCGTGATCTTCGAGCGCATCAAGGAGGAGGTCAGCCTCGGCAAGACCGTGCGCTCCGCGGTCAACTCCGGCTACGCGCTCGGCTTCAAGACCATCCTCGACGCGAACGTGCTCACCCTGCTCACCGCGGTGGTGCTGTTCGTCTTCGCCACCGCGCAGCCCAAGGGCTTTGCCGTCACGCTCATCCTCGGCGTGATCGTCAGCATGTTCACCGCCGTGCTCTTCACGCGCGCCATCCTCGGTGTGCTCGCCGGGTTCGCCTTCTTCAACCGGCCTTCGCTCATGGGCGTCAAGCCGTCGCACATGCGGCAGGCCATGGCCGACCAGGAGAGGACGGCGCGTGGTACGTCGACGCGCAGACGCGCCGGCGGCGTCGCGGAGCCGCCGGCTGAGGCTGCCTCCGCGGCCGCCGATCCCGCGCCCGTCACGCGCCCCGCCGGACCGCGCCGCACGTCGACCGGCAAGCGGAAGAAGCGGAGGTAGCGGTGTCCTTCTTCCGCCGCCTGTACCAGTTCGACTTCATGGGCCACAAGGTCTGGTGGTTCGCGCTCTCGGGCGTCCTCATCGCCGTCAGTCTGGTCAGCCTCGCCGTCAACGGTCTCGACTTCGGGCTCGAGTTCCAGGAGGGGACGAGGATCACCGTCTCGTTCGAGCAGCCCCCGGCGCTCGGCGACCTCCGGGACGCCGTGAGCGAGGCCGGGTACGCCAACGCCCAGATCCAGCAGACCGAGGGCGTGACCGGATCGGCCATCGAGGGCTTCCAGATCCAGGTGCCGATGCTGTCCGACGATCAGCGGGTCGCGCTGCGCGAGGCGCTGGACGAGCAGTTCACCATCGAGAGCTCCGACGGCAAGCAGGTCTGGGGCGTGGAGACGGTGAGCGCTTCGTTCGGTCGCCAGGTGGTCAGTTCCTCGCTCAAGGCCATCGGCGTCGCGCTGCTGCTCATCCTCGCCTACGTCACGTTCCGCTGCCAGTGGAAGTACGCGGTCGGCGGCATCGCCGCGGTCGTGCACGACACCCTGATCGTCATCGGGATCTACTCGCTGACCGGCCGCGAGGTCACGACGGCGACGATCGCCGCGGTGCTCACGATCATGGGGTACTCGCTGTACGACAACATCATCGTCTTCGACCGCGTCCGCGAGAACGAGGGCAAGCTGGGCCGCATGCCCTACGCCGACATGGTCAACGAGTCGTTGTGGGAGATGCTGACCCGGTCGCTCAACACGACCCTCACCAGTCTGCTCCCCGTCATCTGCCTGCTCTTCTTCGGCGGCGAGACGCTCAAGGACTTCGCGTTCGCCCTCCTTGTCGGGATCCTCCTCGGCGCCTACTCCACCTTCTTCGTCTCCGCTCCCGTGCTCACGATCCTCAAGGAGCACGAGCCCCGGTACAAGAAGCTCAAGGCCGCGGCTCGCGCCAGTCAGGCCTGACGGCTCTCCGAGCGGCGCCGGCCTGCAGGGCTTGGGCTTCGAGCCGGGCGCCGGTCGAAACCTCGATGCCTGGTTGAGGCGGCCTCGATGAGTGGTTGAGGGTCGGCGTCACCGCCTCAGTCTCCCGAAGAGCGTCAGTGGCGATCCTGCCAAACCTCTCCCGTGGAGCCTTTACAGCGGGACTCCCGTCGCTTAGCGTCTCTCCTGCACGTCGCCGCCGGGTCGCAGGGGCTGCTTCACCGGATGGCGCTTCGATGTCGTGGGGCGCCCGGCGCGCTGGATGGTGGGGAGGCAGGCCTGTGGGGCGTCGAGTGACGATCGATTCGCCGACGGCGGAGCCGTGCATGGCGCGGTTGCGGCCGCCGGCCGCCGGTGAGGGGGAGGGTGTGCCCCCGATCCTCGAACTCGAGGGCGAATTCGACCTCGACACCGTTCCCGAGATCGACCGTTTTCTGCGACGGAACCTGGGGCCGCTCTACCATCAGCAGCATCTGGTGATCGACCTCGCGACGACCACGTTCATCGACTCCAGCTTCGTCGCGTTCCTGCTCAAGCTCAGCCGCGCGCAGCGGGCGAAACGGCGGGAGTTGCTGCTGGCGCGCCCCGGGGGGCAGGTGAGGCGCGTGTTCGGCCTCGTGGGGCTGCACAACGTCATCCCCGTGTTCGACTCGGTGGATGCGGCGGTGCAGAGCGTCGTCGCGGGGCCCTTGCCCGTGATACCACGGAACCGTCTTCCCGCGGAGGCGTAGGGTACGCGCGGGCCGACTGCGAGAGCGACGCCTCTGCGTGCGGGCGTCTCGGGCGGCGGTCCGGGCGCCGGGTCAGCTGGCGCGCCGCTGGGCGCTGACGTCGCCCATGCGCCGGGCCGTCATGACCCTGGCCTGGAAGGCCTTCATGCGGCAGGCGTCGCAGCAGTACTTCTTTGCCGGGTTCGTGGTGACGAACTCACGACCGCACGGCTCGAACGCGCAGCGGCGTGTGATCTCCTCACGCCGGCTCGCCTTGCGTGCGCTGCGGTGATACTCCTCCTGCCAGGCCCCGCCGTGCAACGCGCACACGTTCGAGGGGTTGTAGGCCGAGAGGCGCGTCCCGCAGCCGTTGATACTGCAGATCCGCCCGACTCCATATGTCTTCGTCTTCAGCATCATGTCGGCCACGTCGTGGAGTCTGCTGCCGCGAAGCTTGCTCGTGCTGCGCAACTCCATCTTGATCGCCCCCGACGACCGCCTCGTGACCCGTCGGCGGCCGTCTTCCGGTGTCGTCCCGGCGTCCCGTTTCTCAAGGGGAGGCCGCCTTCATGGCCTCAGCTCTGCTCGGGAAGATCCCGAAGATGCGGTCGAGGCCGGTGATCTCGAAGATCCGGATGATGTTCTCGTCGGTGCACACGATGTCGAGGTTGCCGTTGCGAGGCCGCACGCGCTTCGCGCCGCTCACAAGGACCCCAAGGGCTGTGGAGTCGATGAACGTGACCTTGGACAGATCGACGATCACCCTCTTCGCGCCGCCCTCGATGCCGCCGACCAGCACCTCTTTGAACTCCGGCGCGGAGTAGATGTCCACCTCGCCCTCGAGCATGACAACGCCGACGTCGTCGGCCGGTGTCTCGTACTCGACGCGGAACTGCGGCTTGTCTTCCATACGCGTCTCCCTCCACCCACGGATTGCGGCTAGCAGCCTTGGCAAGCGCTCACTGCACGTGTCTCGTTAGTTTCCGGCAGGCACCGCAGCTAAACCCGGCGCGGCCGGGGCCGCGGGCCTTCGACGAGGCGGGAAGCGCCGCCCCGAGGGCGGTCCCCCGCCTCAGCGGGGCGCGGTGGGGAGGAGGTCCTCGCTCGCCGTCGCTCCCTGCAGCGCGTAGGCGGCGATCATCCGGTCGGTGATCCACTCCACGGGAGCGAGGTCGTCGGTCCACGGGCGCGACGCCGGGGCGGCCTCGCGCAGGTCACGGGCGAAGAGCTCGGCGAGCGGGAGGAGATCGGAGGGGGACGCCCTGAGGCGTTCGGCAAGGACGGCGCGGGGCTGTGGCGTCGTGAGACCCACGACGAACTGGTTGAAGCGGAGCGCCTGCCAGGTCACGACCTGGGGGAACTCGCGGCGCAGGGTGCCGGCCACGGCTCGGGCGAGACGGTCGTCCCCCGGGACGGTCGAGACGTTCAGGGCGACGATGCCGCCCGGCCGCAGCCTTCGCCGGCACAGCTCGAAGAACTCGCGCGTCGCGAGGTAGAAGGGCACGTACGGCTGCCGGTAGGCGTCGATCAGGATGAGGTCGTAGCGCTCCCGGCTGGTCTTGAGGAAGGGCCGCGCGTCGGCGGTGTGGACGGTGAGCCGGGGGTTGTCGCCGAGGCCGAAGTAGCGGCGGCCGACGGCGCTCACCGCCGGATCGATCTCGATGCCGTCGATCTCGGCTTCAGGGTAGTAGACGCCGAACGCCCGGGCCGTCGTTCCCGCCGCGTTGCCCAGCGTGGCGACGCGTGCCGCCGGCCGCCCGAGCAGCGGCGGCGCGGCGAGGAACATGTCCCACTCGCCGCCGGTCAGCACCGTGTCCGCACGCCACACCGAGTGGATGGCGACGCCCTCGTTGAGGTAGAGGCGGCGTTCCTGCCCGGATTGGACCACCTGGATGAACTGGTAGCGGGACTCCTCCTCGTGGAGCAGGCCGTCCTGTGCCCTGACGGCGCCCGGAGGGACGGCGAGAAGGAGCGCGAAGACCGCCGCGGCGGCCACGCCGTAGACGCGCCGGCGGAGAAGCGGCGTCGCCGCGAGAGCGAGGATGAGCGCGGCTCCGATGAGCGTGCGCTGGGTGCCGATGAGCGGGATTGTGACGAGTGCCGGCACGAAGGTGCCGAGCAGGCTGCCGGCGGTCGAGAGCGCGAAGACCCGGCCGGCCACGCGCCCGGCGTCCGCCACGCCGGTCGCCGCGAGCCGGATCGCGAACGGCGTGACCATGCCGAACAGCACCACCGCGGGCGCGAACAGGGCGAGGGACGCGGCGAACGAGCCGACCACGGCGCCCGTCGAGACGGTCTCGATCCCTTTGATCGACAGGTCGAGGAAGGGCCGTGCCACGAAGGGGATCATGGCGACCCACGCGGCCGCTGCCAGCACGAGCGTGGCGAGCAGGGACGGCGAGGGCCGGCGGTCGGCGAGAAGCCCGCCGAGCCAGTAGCCGACCGACAACGAGGCGAGGATGAGCCCGATGATGTTGGCCCACACGACCGTGGACGAGCCGTAGTAGGGCGCGAGAAGCCGAGAGGCGCACATCTCGCTGGCCATGGACCCGATGCCGGCGAGAAAGACGAGGCCGAGCAGGAATCGGGGGGCGGCCACGACCGCAACCGGCAGCGGCGATGTGGTGGTCGAGATGGTGGAGGTAACCGGGCTCGAACCGGTGACCTTTTGGCTGCCAGCCAAACGCTCTCCCAACTGAGCTATACCCCCACCGAAGGGCTGCCGGCGGCGCCGACAGGCACGAAAGTATAGCATATCCGCCCTTTGCGGCAACCGGTCGCGGCCGGTCGGGTAGCATGGTGGTGAGGGTTCCCGCCGAGGGCGAACGAGGCGCGGAGGTGAGCTGCACGGTGGACGCACGGACGGACGATCCGGGACGGCGAGGCCGGCGCCGGGGCGTGTGGGCGCTCGCCCCGGCGGCTCGCATCGCGCTTGTGGCGCTGCTGATAGCAGGGGTCGTCATGCTCCAGGCCGAGGCGAGCTACGACGTGCCGGCCGGATCCGTGGACTTCCAGCTCAAGCCGGCGTGGCCCGGCGGCCGGCTGATCATGCCGCTGGGGCCGGCCGGCGAGCTCTCGCTGCGTACTCACCGCACGCCGGTCGATGTGCTCATGACGTACCGGCTGCCGGCCGAGACGGCGGCGCTCCTCGGCGAGACCGGGTCCGCCGGCGACGTGCGGCAACTGGAGGGAGGGGCGCGGGCCGCCTTCACACGGTATCTGCAGACCCGGCTGCCCTGGCTCGTCCTGATCGGCGCGGCTGCCGGCCTTCTGGTCGCCGGCGCGTGGACGCGCCGGCGCCTGGTGTGGGCGGGCGTCGGCGGCGCCGTCGTAGCGCTCTCGTTCGGGGGCGCCGTGGCGGCGGCGAGCTACTCCACGCTCGACCGTACTCCGTCGGTCGAGTACCGGGGTCTGGCCACCAAGGTCCCCGAGATCCTGCCGCTGCTGCGCGCCCTCAGTACGGGCGGCGACCAGGGCGACAGTCTGAGCCGCCTGCACGACTTCTTCGACGGGCTCGAGGCGGTCGCCGCGCAGCTGGAGCTCGAGCCGCGGCGGCCGGCGCGCGCCGACGTCGTGCGCTTCCTGCTCGCCAGCGACATCCACGACAACGTGTTCGGCGCTCGTGCCGCCGCCCGCCTCGCCGCCGCCGACGGCAGCCCGGTGGACGCGGTCCTCCTGGCCGGCGACATCACCGACCGGGGCACCGGCGAGGAGGCGCGGCTCTTCGTCCGCGTCTTCGGCCGGCCGGACGCGCCGGTTCTCGTCGTGGGGGGCAACCACGAGGACGAGCCGGCGATGCGGGTCTTCGCCGGCGCCGGCTACCAGATCCTCGACGGCGCGGCGACGACGATCGCCGGCGTGACCGTCCTTGGGGCGGGCGACCCGGTGGCGCTGTCGCCGCGGGTCGCGTCCGATCTCGAGGGGCTGGCGACCTCCGGCGCGTGGCTCGCCACGCTGTGGAAGCTGGCCGACCCTGAGCCGCAGATCCTGCTCGTGCACGACATCCGTCAGGCTCTGGCGACGATCGCCGCGGCCGAGGCGGCGGATCGCGATCTGCTCGTGGCCTACGGGAACGACCACGTCGCCGGCCTGCGC
>CAYTRM010000167.1:0-6481 GCA_964440225.1 uncultured Thermoleophilia bacterium
GGTGATGAAGAGCGCCGCAGCGAGGGCCGCAGCCGCGCGCGCGCCGACGAGCGCACTGGCCGCGAGCGCGGCGACGGCGATGCAGGCGCCCGCGGCGGCGCCGTGAGCGACGGCGAGCCTCCACACCGCCGATCTGGTCTCGATCGTGAACATGCGCCGCCTCCACGGAGAGAGCCACTCGGGCAGATACCCTACCGCATGACCGAGGACGACGCACCGGCCGGCGACGTCGTCGCAGCCTCGCCGGCCTTGTCGTCGTCAATTAATAGGGTATTCACCCTATTGGTTCGTAGGGTATCAGTTGCAATACTTCCGCTTACTTCTGGGCTACGTTGTGGACGCGCATCCGGGTCGTAGCGCCCGAAGCGACACGCCAGACAGGGTCCAGCCGCCCTCCGGGGGGAGGCGGCGGCCGGGCCCGCGAGCCATGGGGGGTCCTATGAGGATCGGCGTCTATGTCTGCCAGACCGGCATCGGCGACCTCACCGCGGTCAGCCCGCACGCGGTCGCGGCGTACGCGGCCAACCTGCCGTCGGTGGAGGTGGTCGAGGATCTGGGCGTGCTTCCCAAGCTCGACGTTGCCGCTCTGGCCGAGCGACTTCGCGAGGAGCGGCTCGACCGCGTCGTCATCGCCGGTGACTCGCCCGGCTTCTTCAAGCCCACGTTCACCGCCGCGATGGCCGCGGCCGGCCTGGACCCCGACGAGGTACGCCTGGCGTCCTTCAAGGAGCACGGAGCCTCGACCGGCGTGGGGACGGCGCGCGCCAAGTCCGTGGTCGCGTGCGCCGTGCTCGGCGTGCCGTTCCCGCTGGCGGCCGTCCCGGACACCACGTCCGTACACCCCGGCACCCTGATCGTCGGCGGCGGTGTCGCCGGCATCCAGGCGGCGCTCGAGATCGCCGACGCCGGCAAGCAGGTCTTCCTCGTCGAGCGCACCGGCACCATCGGCGGTCACATGGCGATGTTCGACAAGACCTTCCCCACGCTAGACTGCGCCGCCTGCATCCTCACCCCGAAGATGGTCTCGGTGGGCCAGCACGAGTCCATCGAGCTCATGACCTACAGCGAGGTGGAGTCGGTCGGCGGAGAGCCCGGCGACTACCTGGTGAAGATCCGCCGCAAGGCGCGCCGCGTCGTCACGGACGCCTGCGTCGCGTGCGCCGTCTGCGCGGACGCCTGCCCGGTGCGCGTCCCCAGCGACTTCGACAACGGCATCGCCGAGCGCAAGGCGATCTACATCTCCTTCCCGCAGGCCGTGCCGAACGCGTATCTGATCGACGAGTCGGCCTGCACCTACGTGCAGAGCGACGGCGCGAAGTGCGGCGTCTGCGCCAAGAAGTGCCCGAAGGGGTGCATCGACCTCGACCAGCAGGACGAGATCGTCGAGCTCGAGGTGGGCAACATCGTGCTCGCCACCGGCTACGACGTGTACGACGCCGCGCGCGTCGGGAGGTACGGGTACGGGACGCTGCCGAACGTCGTCACCGCCCTCGAGTTCGAGCGCCTGACCAACGCCTCCGGACCCACCGGCGGCAGGATCGTCACCAAGTCGCTGCGTCACAACAAGAAGAAGAAGGTCGATGAGTGGGTCTTCGACGCCGACGAAGGCGCGCCGCCGCGCAGCGTGGCGATCGTGCACTGCGTGGGTTCGCGCGACGCCAACCACAACGCCTACTGCTCGCGCGTGTGCTGCATGTACTCGCTCAAGTTCGCGCACCTCGTGCGCGAGAAGCTGCCCGAGGCCGCATGCTACGAGTTCTACATCGACATGCGCGCCTTCGGCAAAGGCTACGAGGAGTTCGCCGAGCGGATCAAGGCGGAGGGGACCTTCGTCGTCCGCGGGCGCACCGCGAAGGTCTTCGAGCAGGACGGCGCGATGATGGTCCGCGGCGAGGACATCATCAGCGACCGCATGGTCGACTTCCCCGTCGACATGGTGATCCTCGCCGTAGGGCTCGTGCCGGCGCGCGGCTCGGCGGACGTCGCCGGCCTGCTCGGCATCGGCTCCGACTCCGACGGCTGGTTCAGCGAGCTCGACTACAACGCCGACCCGACGGACACAGAGCGCGGCGGAGTGTTCGTGTGCGGAGCCTGCCAAGGACCCAAGGACATCCCCGACACGGTCGCCCAGGCCTCCGCCGTCGCCGCCGGCGTGCTCAAGAGCATCGCCACGGGGCGGGGGCGCGACAGCCTGGCCAGTCTCTCGCTCAGCGACATCGAGAGCAGAGCCGCGGACCTGGTCCAGCTCTGAGGAGGAGGAAGTATGGCGATACGGGCCAACCCCAAGCTGATCGACGAGCTCGAGAAGTACGGGGCGCAGGACGTCAGCAAGTGCTACCACTGCGGCAACTGCTCGGCGACCTGCCCCTTCTCGAAGGAGCCCTACATCCTCCCCCGGCGCTCGATGCGGTCGCTGCAGATGGGGCTCGAGGACAAGCTCCTCGGAGACCTCGAGCCCTGGCTTTGCTACTACTGCGGCGAGTGCAGCGAGGAGTGCCCTCGCGACGCCGAGCCCGGCGAGACGATGATGAGCCTGCGCCGCTGGCTCACGGCGCGCTACGACTTCACCGGGATCGCCGGCCTCTTCTACCGCTCGTGGAGAGCCGAGGTCATCGCCGTACTGATCGTCGCGCTGCTCACCGGCATCGGCTTCCTGCTCTGGGGCTTCTCGCAGGGCAGCATCAGCCAGTACGACGGGCCGAACGCCTTCTTGCCGAGTTCCCAGGTGCACCTCTTCGACTGGATCATGGCGGGAGTGCTCATCTTGCTGCTCGGCACGAACTGCGCCCGCATGTGGTGGTTCACCGTCGGGCGCGACAAGGACGTCCACGTGTCGTTCGGCGCCTACGTGCGCAAGGCGTACGAGCTGCCCTACAACTTCCTGACCCAGGCGCGCTACGCGCAGTGCGAGCGCAAGCGCCCCTGGCTGCTCCACCTCGTGCTGATGCTCAGCTACCTCACGATGCTGATCCTCATCATGTTCTTCCTCGGCGAGATGGCCGCGGGGCCGGAGGTGGACTGGCGGGTGCACGTGTTCGGCCTCCTGGCCACGGTCGGGCTCCTGACGACGACCATCCTCGCCATGCGCGGCCGCCTGAGGAAGACGGAGCCGCTGTACCGGTACTCGCACGAGACCGACTGGATGTTCCTCATCCTGCTGGCGGTGGTCGCGAGCACCGGCTTCCTCCAGTTCGTCCTGCACCGCTCCGGTCTGGACGTCGCCGCCAACATCGCCTACGTCGTCCACCTCATGGCCGTGGTGCCGATGCTGGTGCTCGAGGTGCCCTTCAGCAAGTGGGCGCACCTCGCCTATCGCCCTCTGGCGATCTACTTCGCCGATCTCAAAGCCGAGGCCGCCCCGGCCCGGGAGCCGGCCGGCGAGGCCGCCCCCGTGGCCCGTGTGGCGTGACAGGAGGCCGGGATGACTGAAGACGTCAAGATCGGCGTGTACGTCTGCAACTGCGGCACCAACATCGCGAAGACGGTCGACTGCGACGCGGTGGTGGAGGCGGCAAAGGCGCTGCCGGGGGTCGCCGCCGCGCGCACGTACAAGTACATGTGCTCGAACCCGGGGCAGGAGATGATCGTCGACGACATCGTCCAGCTGGGCCTGGACCGCGTCGTCGTGTCCGCCTGCAGCCCGCGCATGCACGAGCCCACCTTCCGCAAGGCCCTCGAGAAGGCGGGCGTGAACCCCTACTTCTTCGAGATGGCGAACATCCGCGAGCAGTGCAGCTGGGTGCACGACGACGCCGAGGCGGCGACCGACAAGGCGAAGGCCCTGACGCGCGCCGCCATCCTCCGCGTCGCGCGGCACGACGCGCTCGAGCGCCGCTCCGTGGACATGAACCCCACCACGCTCGTCATCGGCGGCGGCATCGCCGGCATGTCCGCCGCCCTCGACATCGCCGACGCGGGCGCCCACGTCCACCTCGTGGAGCAGAGCGACCACCTCGGCGGCAACGTCGCCCGCGTCGACCTCACGGCCCCCTACCTCGACTCGGCGCGCGACATACTCACGGAGCGCATCACCCGCGTCGTCGAGCACCCCCGCATCCAGGTCCACCTGCAGGGCGAGGTCGAGGAGGTGACGGGCTTCGTCGGCAACTTCATCGCCCGGATAGCCGACCGCGGCGGCAACGGGCAGGGCGCGCCGCTCTCGGTCGACGTCGGCAGCGTGATCGTGGCGACCGGCTACAAGGAGTTCGACGCCCACCGCATCACCCACTACGGCTACGGCAAGCTGCCCAACGTGGTCACTTCGTTCGAGCTCGAGAAGATGCTGCGCGCAGGGCGCGTGGAGACGAAGGAGGGCAAGCGGCCGCAGTACGTCGCCCTGATCCACTGCGTCGGGAGCCGCAGCGCCGAGTTCAACTCCTACTGCTCGCGCGTGTGCTGCATGACGGCGCTCAAGTACGCGCACGAGGTCAAGGCCGCCGTCCCCGGGGTCTACGTCAGCGACATCTACGTCGACATGCACGCGTTCGGCAAAGGCCACGAGGACTTCTACCGGCGCAGCTCGGAGGTCAAGACCCTCTTCCTCATGTACGAGAAGGGCGAGTCGCCGGTGGTGCGCAAGGCCGCCGCCGGCGACGACTGCGAGATGCTGATCGAGGTCGACGAGAAGCTGTCCGGCGAGACCATCGAGATCCCCGCCGACCTCGTCGTGCTCATGGTGGGCATGGAGGCGCGGCCCGACTCGGAGCGGGTGGCCCACCTCGTGAACATCAGCCGCGACAAGGACGGCTGGTTCATCGAGAGCCACCCCAAGCTCGACCCCGTGGCGACGACGACCGAGGGCATCTTCATCGCCGGCGCCTGCCAGGCGCCCAAGGACATCCCCGACTCGGTCGCCCAGGCGCGCGCCGCCGCGGGCCGGATCCTGGCCCGCATAGCGCGCGGCCGCCTCGAGGTCGACGCCATGTTCGCCGAGGTCGACGAGGACAAGTGCTCGGGGTGCCGCATCTGCAACGACCTCTGCCCGTACACGGCCATCGAGTTCGACGAGGAGAAGCGCAAGAGCCACATCATCAGCGCCCTGTGCAAATCCTGCGGGGCGTGCGTCGCCGCCTGCCCGTCGAGCGCGATCAACGCCTTGCACTTCACCGACGCGCAGATCTTCGCCGAGATCGAGGGGGTGCTCCTATGACGTTCGAGCCGAAGATCGTCGGCTTTCTCTGCAACTGGTGCTCGTACACGGGCGCGGACCTGGCGGGTACGAGCCGCATCCCCTACGCGCCCAACGTGCGCATCATCCGCGTCATGTGCTCGGCGCGGATAGACCCCACGTTCGTCCTCAAGGCGCTGCACGACGGCGCCGACGGCGTGCTCATCTGCGGCTGCCATCCCGGTGACTGCCACTACTCGGAGGGCAACTACAAGATGATGCGCCGCTACCCGCTGCTCAAGCGGCTGCTCGCCGACTACGGCGTCGAGGAGGATCGCGTGCGGCTCGAGTGGGTGAGCGCCAGCGAGGGCCAGCGCTTCGCCGACATCGTCAACGACATGACGGAGCGGGTCCGCGAGCTGGGCCCGAGCCCCGTGCATCGCAACCTCGTCAGCGACGCCGTGGAAAGGTGACCCCGTGAGCAGGAAGAAGCTCCAGATCGCGATCTACTGGGGGGCGGCGTGCGGGGGCTGCGACGTCTCGATCCTCGACACCAACGAGTTCATCCTCGACATCGACGAGCTCGCCGACATCCGCCTCTGGCCGATCGCCGCCGACGGCAAGTACAAGGACGTCGAGGCGATGGCCGACGAGGAGCTCGACCTGGCGATCATGAACGGCGCCGTGCGCAACTCCGAGAACGAGTACATCGCGAGGCTCCTGCGCCGCAAGAGCAGGGTGTTCGTCGCCTACGGGTCGTGCGCCTGCATGGGCGGGATCCCCGGCCTCGCCAACCTCACGTCGCGCGACGAGATCCTGACGACCGCCTATCTCGACAACCCGTCGCTGGAGCCGGGCAGCCGCACCGTCCCGATGCCGGTGACGTCGGTCAACGGCTACGAGCTGCACATCCCCAAGTTCTACGACCGCGTCTACAAGCTCGACCAGATCGTCTACGTGGACTACTACGTGCCCGGCTGCCCGCCGCAGCCCGACCAGAGCCGGGCGGCGATCACCGCGCTGGCGATGGCGCTCACCGGGCAGGCCGAGGCGCCGCCGAAGGGCAGCGTCGTCGGCGCGTCCGACCGGGCCCTCTGCGAGGACTGCCCGCGGACCAAGTCCGAGAAGAAGGTGAAGCGCTTCTACCGGCCCTGGGAGATCATCGCCGACCCGGACGTGTGCCTGCTCGACCAGGGCATCCTGTGCGCAGGGCCGGCGACACGCTCCGGCTGCGGCGTGCGCTGCCCGACCAGCGGCATCCCCTGCCGCGGCTGCTACGGCCGGGCGCCGGGCGTCGTCGACCAGGGCGCCAAGCTGCTCTCGGCGGTCGCGTCGAGCTTCCCCTGATACTGCGCCTGTAACAGTTGCAAGCAG
>CAYTRM010000168.1:0-6481 GCA_964440225.1 uncultured Thermoleophilia bacterium
AGATGGCGCCGATGCCCGCGGCGACGAAGAGGCCGCGGAGCAGATCGTCGTCGGAGAATCCGCGAGCGTCCTGGACGGCGCTCATGGCGGCGTAGATGTAGCCGGCGCCGCCGCCCATGGGGCCGGGCACGACGACGACGCCGGGGATGCCGGAGCCGGCGCCGTAGGCCCACCGGATCGTCTCGGCCGTCACGCCGTCGGTCACGGCGCGGCCTGAGGCGGCGTGCTCGGCCCAGCGGCCGGCGAAATCGGGCTTGAACGGACTGGTGGGCACGTCGAGGTCCTCTTCGTACACGGCCCGCGTCTGGCGACGCATGAGGCCTGCCAGCAGGCGCATGCGGTCGATGATCCAAGGCTTCGGCCACCCCGAGGCGTCCATCTCGTACTGGACGGCGACCTCCCAGAGAGGCCGGCCCTCGCGCCCGGCGATCTCACGCCAGCGGGTCATGGAATCGAACAGCTGCGGCTTGCGGTCGAGCTGGGAGACGACCGGCAGCAGCGGCGCGAGGACGGAGACGGAGACGCCCGACAGGCCGGCCGTGAGCAGGCCGTTCAGGGCGGCCACATCGGGCTCGACGGCCAGCATGTAGGCGCGCAGCACACCACGGCCGTCGACCCGCACCTCGTGGCTCTCGAGCAGGTCCGGCAGCTCCGGCTCGAGCGCGGCCAGCTGCTCGTCGCCGATGCGGCTCTCGGCGTCGGCGACGAGCAGGATGTAGCTGTCGCCGATCGTGCGCAGCGGGAAGCCGTTGAAGGCGACCGTCGCGACCATGCCGCCGCCTGTGGAATCACCGACCAGCTCGGCGGAGCGACCGCCGGCGCCGGTGAGCATGAACTTGACGGCGTTGGGGTGGCTGCTCTCGGTGATCTCGCCGAATTCGAAGGAGACCTCGGCGCCGTTCGCCTCGGCGAGCTCAAAGGCGCGGAAGAGGCGCTCGTCGTCGGGCTCGAAGCCGAGCACGCCGCCGACCATGGCCCTGTCCTCTGCCATGATCCCGAAGGTCCCCGCGAAGGAGCCCTTCTCGTCGAGCAGGATGCGGATCCGGGTGGGTGGCTCGCCGAGCAGGCGGCCGGCGAGCAGCCCGAGGCGGCAAGGCCCGGCGAAGTGCGAGCTCGAGCCCGGCTGCATCACCGGGCCGAAGACGTCGTTGAAGAACTCGGGGTACGCGGTCACGAGCGCGGTCAAGCCTCCACCGCCTTCCCGAAGTGCAGTCCGCCGATCTCCACCCACGTGCCGAGGTCGCGCTCTCTGCAGATCTCGTAGATGCGGTGCGCGGAGGCGAGATCCTCGATGGCGATGCCCAGCGACTTGAACAGGGTGATCTCGTCAGGCGAGGTACGGGCCGGAGCCCTGCCGGCGAGGACCTCGCCGATCTCGCCGACGATGTGGTCGTCGCCGATGAGGCCTTCACCCTTGGGGATGAGGAACTCGCCGGACTCGCTCAGCAGCGACTCGCGACGGTCGGCGTACACGCGCGCCTTGGCGACCAGCGCCGAGTCGAGCTCCCTCGTGGTGGGCGTGTACGCTCCGACCGCGTTGACGTGCGCCCCGGAGGCGACCCAGTCGCCGAGGACGACGGGCTCCGTCGCGGTCGTCGTCGTGCAGATGAGGTCGGCTCCCTTGACCGCTTCCTCGGCGGTCGCGACCGCCTCGACCGGCAGACCGGTGAGCCGTGACTCGCGCTCTGCGAACTCCACGGCGCTCGCTGCCGGCACGCTGTACACGCGCACGCGCCGCACCGGCCGCACGGCCAGCATGGCCTGCAGGTGGGTGTGCGCCTGGGTGCCGGCGCCGATGATCGCCAGGTCGCCGGCGTCCGGGTTCGCAAGCAGGTCCGTGACGAGCCCGCTCACCGCAGCGGTGCGGATCGCGGTGATCGAGGTGGCGTCGACGATGGCGCGCAGCAGGCCGCGCTCGGTGTCGAAGAAGAGGACGACGCCCTGGTGCGTGTCGTACTCCGTGCCGAAGTTGGCGGGGAAGGCGGCGACCACCTTGACGCCCACCGACTCCAGGCCGCCGAGGTACGACGGCATGAGCCCCATGACGGCGTCGCCGCGCGGCAGCCCGAGCATGGTGCGCAGCGGCATCACCACGTCGCCGTCGGCGAGCATGGTCAGCGCCCTGCGCATGGTCGGGATGGCCTCTTCCATCGGGAAGACCTCGGTCACGAGCTTCTGGTCGGCGATGAGCACCTTCATGAAGTGGCTCCCTCCTCGTACTTCTCGGCGGCGCGGGCGACCGCGTCGCGGTCGAGCTCGACGCCGAGCCCCGGCGCATCCACCAGGCCGATCTTGCCGTGCGCCGGGGTCAGGTCGGGTGACGCGACGAGGTCCTCGACGAGGAGCTGGTGCATCATCTGGTTGCCGTCGGTGAGGTTCGGCGTGCTGAGGCCAAGGTGATGCTGGGCGGCGTCGGTGATGCCCGAGACGCTCTGCCCGTGCAGGCAGATGGGGACGCCGGCCGCCTCGGCGATCGCGGCGGCCTTCTTGAAGGCGAGCAGGCCGCCGGCCTCGTGCGGCGAGAGGCAGATCGCGTCGCAGGCGCGCTGCCGGACGAAGTCGTAGACGTCGGCGGGCGTGAGCACCGCCTGGTCGGCGGCGATGGGCACGTGGACCGCCTCGCGGACCTGACGCATCGCCGTGACGCTGAGGAGAGTCGTCGGCTGCTCGACCCAGTCGATGTCGAAGGGCTCGAGCGCGTGGATCATGCGAATGGCGTCGGGCACGCTCCAGGCGCAGTTGGGGTCGACGCGCAGGCGGCGGCGGCCGATGGCTTCGCGCACCGCCGCCGTGTTCGCAAGGTCGGCGTCGTCGCCGCGCCCGACCTTGAGATAGATGACGCCGTGGCCGGCCGCGGACAGCTCGCGCGCGTGCGCGGCCAGCTGTTCCGTGCTGTCGCCCTGGACGAACCCGAAGTAGTCGACCTCGTCGCGGACGGCGCCGCCGAGGAGCCGGTACACCGGCTGGCCGGCGGCCTTGCCGATAGCGTCCCAGAGCGCCATCTCGAAGCCCGCGAGCACGAAGTCCGCGTACCACGGCATGTGGTTGAAGGTGCCGAGGTGGCGCGCCTCGTGCACCAGCCGCGCCACGTCGTGGATGGGCTGGCCCAGGAAGAGAGGCTCGACGGAGCGGAGCGCCGCGGTGGTGACCTCGGCGGCGAGCGACGACACAGACTCGCCGATGCCGGTGATGCCCGCGTCGGTCTCGACCTCAACGAGAACGACCGGCGAGCCGTGGTCCACACGGCCGGCCCAGTGATACGGCTCCTTGAAGGTGAGGAACAGCGGTGTCGTCCTCACCGCTGAGATGCGGATGTCCGCCGCCTTCGTCATCGCCGTCCTCCCTCGTCGCTCATCGAAGCAGCGTGTCCAGCACGCGCGCCTCCAGCACCTGCTCGCGGCCGAAATCCCTGGCGTGCAGCGCCGCCTGTGCCAGGCGCACGAGCACGTCCTGCGGGAGCAGCCCGACGACTTCGCTCTCGCGGATGGCGACGCCGGCTGCCGCCGCGCGCTCCCCGATGGCGGCGACCACGTCTGACGGCGAAGTCACCCGGTAGTCCGTGAGGTTCATCGAGACCTGGGCGGCGCCGTCCTCCAACTGCAGCCCGATGGCCTTGACGCACTTCATGCCGCCATCCTTCTCACGGATCTCGACGGCGATGCGCCTGGCGAGCTCCAGGTCGTCCGAGTCGAGGTTGACGTTGAAGGCGATGAGCGGGAAGCGCGCGCCGATCGCGACGGCCCCGGCCGTCGCGTGCACGCGCGCCTCACCCTCGTCGGGCGTCTTGGCAGGTTCGCTGCCGATGACGTCCCGCATCTCTTCGAATCCCCTGCCGCGGACCACGGCGAGGTTCTTGTGCTCGGGCATCCGGGCCGCGTCCTCGTAGAGGAACGCGGGGATGGCGAGCTCGTCCGCGACGCGCTTCGCGAGCTTCTGCGCCGTCTCGACGCAGGCCGGCATGTCGTCGGAGCGCAGCGGGACGAACGGGCAGACGTCGGTGGCCCCGAAGCGCGGATGAGCGCCTTCGTGGGCGTTCAGGTCGATCAGCTCGGCCGCTTTGGCGACGGCGCGGTACGCCGCCTCGGCGATGGGCTCCTCGTGGCCGACGAACGTCACCACGCAGCGGTTGTGCGTCGGGTCGCTCTGCACGTCGAGCAGGCTGACGCCGTCGACGCTCTTCGCAGCTGCGGCGATCGCGTCGACGACCTCCGGCCGCCGGCCTTCACTGAAGTTGGGGATGCACTCGATGAGGGTCAAAGCCGGCCTCCGTCTGCGGTGGTGGCGGGGGGTACGCTCGACGGCACGCGGAGCGCTCTGTCCTGCACGACCAGCTCGCCGCCGGCGACGACGCCGGTCACGAGGTTGACACCGTAGTGGTACGGGAGCTCCTCGTGCGACGCGGCATCCAGCACCAGCAGATCGCAGCGCTTGCCGAGCTCGATGCTGCCGACCTCGTTCTGCAGGCCGAGCGCCGCCGCGCCGCCGAGCGTGGCGGCGCGGAGAGCCTCGGCGGGTGTCAGCCGCTGCTCCTGGCAGGCGAGCGAGATCATCAGCTGCAGATTCTCGCAGTAGCAGCTGCCGGGGTTGAAGTCGGTCGCCAGAGCGATGGTGACGCCGGCGTCAAGCAGTTCTCGCGCCGGCGCGTACGTGGTGTGCAATGTGTAGCTCGTGCCTGGGAGCAGCACGGCGACGGTCCCCGAGGCGCGGAGCGCCGCGATGTCCTCGCCGGTGATGTGGATGAGGTGGTCGGCCGAGACGGCGCCGAGTTCCGCCGCCAGCGCCGTGCCTCCCGTGTGGGCGAGCTCCTCGGCGTGGATCTTGAGCCGGAAGCCGGCGGCGCGACCCGCCTCGAGCACGCGCCGCGACTGCTCGACCGTGAAGGCGCCCTCGTCGCAGAACACGTCGGCGAACTCCGCCCGGCCGGCCAGAGCCGGCAGGATCTCGTCACAGACGAGGTCGATGTACTCGTCGTCGCGGCCCGAGTACTCCTCGGGCGTGAGGTGAGCGGCCAGCACGGTGTGCACGCGGTTCGCCGGGTGGGCGACCTTGCCGGCGGTGAGCTGCTTGCGCTCGTCCTCGAGCGTGAGGCCGTAGCCGGTCTTCATCTCGAGCGTGGTCGTGCCGTGCCGCAGGAACGAGTC
Source organism: uncultured Thermoleophilia bacterium (assembly GCA_964440225.1). Classification (GTDB taxonomy): domain Bacteria; phylum Actinomycetota; class Thermoleophilia; order UBA2241; family UBA2241; genus CAIXSE01. Next base: position 5,142 of record CAYTRM010000168.1, read on the forward strand.
GAGGCGCCTTGACGCCAGGGCGGCGAGCTGCTCCTGTGAGGCGGCCCGCGTCGCCCGCACGGTGCTGTTGATCCCGCCGCCGGCCTCCTGGACATCCAGGTAGGTGGCGCCGGCGAGACGCATCCCGTACTCCGCGGCCCGCTCGCCGGCCCAGACCACGTGCGTGTGCGCGTCGACGAGACCGGGCATCACGGCGGCGCCCTCGACGTCGACCACGAGGGCGTCGTCGGGAACATCGAGGGCGGCGGCGACGTCGGACTCGGCACCGACCCACACGATGCGGCCGTCGCGCGCGGCGACGGCGGCGCCGGCGATCACGCCGAGGTCGGCGGCCGTCGCGGGCCCCGAGAGCGGCAGGGCGCCGCCGTCCGGCGAGCGCATCGTGACGACCTCCGAGGCGCCGCGCACCAGCAGATCGCACGTGACGCTCATGCGCCCGATCCTCCCGTCGCGGCGCCGGCGTCTTCGCGTACGACGGCGGCGAAGCGGCCGGCGGCCACGGCGGCCGCGGCGGCCTCGATCTCCGGCGCAAGGTACCTGTCGCGACCCAGCGTCGGCGTCAGCTCACGGACGATGGCCAGCCCGGCCCCGGTACCGGCGCCGGGCGTGAGCGGCGCCAGCAGGTCTATGGCCTGGGCAGCGCAGAGCGCCTCGATGCCGAGCACGTTCTGCGCGTTGCGAAGCACGTCCTGGGCCTTGAGCGCCGCGGTCATGCCCATGCTCACGTGGTCCTCCTGATCGCCGGAACTCGGGATCGAGTCGACGCTCGCCGGGTGACACAGGATCTTGTTCTCGGCGACCAGCGCGGCGGCCGTGTACTGGGCGATCATGTACCCGTTGTTCAGGCCGCTGTCGGTCGTGAGGAACGGCGGGAGCTCGCTGAGCGAGGTCGTGAGCATGCGGAAGGTGCGGCGCTCGCTGATGCTCGCGATCTCCGAGAGGCTCATCGCCGCCAGGTCCAGCGCCAGCGCCAGCGGCTCGCCGTGGAAGTTGCCGGCCGAGATGATCTCCCCGGAGTCGGGGAAGATGAGCGGGTTGTCGGTGACCGAGTCGACCTCGACGCCGACGACCCGGCGCAGCCACCCGAGGGCGTCACGGCAGGCGCCGTGCACCTGCGGGATGCAGCGCAGCGAGTAGGCGTCCTGCACCTTGTCGCAGTTGAGATGGCTCTGCATGATCGCGCTGCCGGCGGTGGCGCGACGCACGTTGGCGGCGCACTCGAGCTGGCCGGGGATCGGGCGGAGCGCCTGGATGCGCTCCTCGAAGGGGCCGACGGAGGCGCGCAGGCCCTCGAGGCTCATGGCGCCGATCAGGTCGGCGGAGTCGAGAAGCGCCTCGCC
>CAYTRM010000169.1:0-6437 GCA_964440225.1 uncultured Thermoleophilia bacterium
CGACACCGTGAACGAGCCGTTCCCGGTGCGCAGCGCCGCCATCACGTAGACGTAGACGACGGAGACCTGACCGCAGAGCTGGATGAGCCCGTTCGACGTGCCCTCCGGCGTCGGGTTGGTGATCTCCGCGGCGTACTGCATGCCCAGCGGGAGCACGGCGACGAGGAAGAAGCCGAGGAACGCGGCGAAGGCGTAGAGAAGCAGCGTCGACGACACGAAGGCGACCCCCAGCATGCCGGGCACGGTCGCGACCAGAGCGATTACCATGAAGCGGATGCGCTTGCCGCGGCGATCGGAGAGCGCCGAGAGGACGACCGCCCCGACGATCCCGGCGAGCAGCATCAGCGCCCCCATCACGCCGGCGTCGCCGGGGCTGAAGCCACGCGGCTCGATGATCTGCTCGACCCACGTGGTCACGCCGTTGAAGGCGCCCATGACGACGAAGGCGACGGCGAGCATGACCAGAAAGGGCCGGACGTGCAGCGCGTGCTTGAGCCCGTCGAGCATGAGAGCGCGCTCCTCCATGCCGGGCGGACACGGCGAGGTCGCCGGCCGCTCCCGCGCCAGCGTCAGGAACGCGACGGCGGTGGCTGCGGCGAGCAGGCCGTAGACGAGCTGGAGCGTCGTGATCGACATCATCTCGGCCAGGATCGGCGTGAGCGCCATCCCGAGCGCGACCCCGAGCATGCTGGCCAGCGTGACCAGGCCGACGGCCGTGGCGCGTTGACGCGGCGCGAACCAGTTCGCGGGGACCTTGGTCCAGGCGTTGAGCAGAAACGGCTGGGCGACGGCGATGCCGATCGTGCAGAGCAGCACCAGCACGTAGTTCGTGCCGACCAGGCCGCGGACGACGCCGAAGACGGCCATCATCACGACGCCGAAGCCGACGGCCACGCGGAAGCCGCGCGTGTCGATGAGCCAGGCGGCAGGCAGGGACAGAGGGATGAAGGCGATCATGAACGACATCGCGAGGACGCCGATGGCGAGCTCGGAGACGCCGTAGTACTCGGAGGCGAGGCTGGTGATAGGCGCGTAGCCGATCCAGAGCATCTGGATGGTGACGTTCACCAGCATGAACACGGCCAGCACGACCCAGCGATAGCCGTACACGCGGTACTCGCCCATGCCCCGGGCCACGTCATCCCCCGCCGCCTGCGCCACGTCGGCCGCCGCCCGACCCGTCTGCTCGCTCACTGCGCCCCCTTGTTGATGCGCCGGTAGAGCGGGCGCATCCGCTTGTGGATCTCGAGGAAGGTCCGGTAGCGCTCATCGTATACCCGGCGAGCCGCGGCGCCCGGCTCGAACTCGCCGTCGACCTCGACCAGCCGGGGCACGTCGGCGAAGGCGATCTCGCCGAGCCCGGCGGCGGCGATCCACGCCGCCCCCCGGGCGTTCGCCTGGATGGGGTCGCGCACCCGGCGGACGGTCACGCCGAGGACGTCGGCGACGATCTGGCACCAGACGTCCGACTGGCCGCCACCGCCCACCAGGTTGATGGTGTCCACAGGCCGGCCGAGGAACTTCCGCACCGGCTCCAGCAGCCAGCGGGAGTCGAGCGCGACGCCCTCGAAGAAGGCGCGCACGATGTCCTCGCGCGTGTTGTCGAGCGAGAGGTTGTAGAGGCCGGCGCGGAGCGCGCCGTCGTCGACCGGGGCGCGCTCCCCCCAGATCCACGGCGTGTAGAGCACGCCGTTGCTGCCCGGCGGTACGCGCCCCGCGATCCGGTCGAAGATCTTGAAGACGTCCGGCTGTCCCTCTTCGGCCAGCAGTTCGTCCTGGTGATAGAGCACGTTGTCGCGCAGCCAGGTGAGGTTGCCGCCGGCGGTGGCCTGCAGCGCGGTCAGCAGCCAGCGGCCGGGCAAGGCGCACGGCAGCGACGCGATGCTGGCGAACACGTCGGTCTTCTTGAACGGCACGTGCGCGGCCAGCCAGGAGGACGTGCCGAGGTAGAGGTGCACGGCGAAGTCGTCCGTGGCGCCGGCGCCGATGGCCGCGGCCGTGGTGTCGATGGCGCCGGCGACGACCTGCGTCTCCGGCGCCAGCCCGAGCTCCTCGGCCGCGGCCGGCGTGAGCCGGCCGAGCACCTCGGTGCACTTCACGATCTCCGGCAGCTTGTCGCCGTCGATGCCGCAGTCCCGCACCAGTCCGGCGTCGTACTTCACCGCGTCGGCGTCACGGTTGTCTGTGACCCAGCTGGTCATGATCGAGTCGTACGTCGCGGCCATGCGTCCGGTGAGCTTCAGGTTCAGGTAGTCCGGCACGTTGAGGAACTTGTGCGTGCGCTCGTACACCTCCGGCAGCTCGTCGCGGATGTAGAGCATGTGCGCCGCGGGGTCCTTGCCGGTCGGCGACGGCATGCCTCCCGTGAGCTTCACCCAGCGCCGGATGCGAGCCAGGCTCATGCCCTGCATGCTGATCGGCCCGCCGAACTGGCGCCGGAGGTGCGGCGCGCCGCGCATGTCCATCCAGAGGATGCAGTTCGTGAGCGGCGCGCCGGACGCGTCGACCGGCACCGTACCCTCGCTCTGCGTGCTGCAGCAGACGGCGGCCACATCGGAGGCCGGACCGGGATGGCGGGCGAGGAGCCGCCGCGTCGCGGCGACCAGCGCCCGCCACCAATCCTCCGGCCTTTGCTCCGCGCCGCCGCCGGGCAGCACGATCAGCTCGACCGGCTCGGACTCCCACGCCCCGACGCGCCCGTCGACACCGATGAGAGCGACCTTGGCGCCGGACGTGCCGAGGTCGACGGCGAGGACGTAGCGGGAGGCGCTCGAAGTGGCCATGGCGGCAGCATAGCATCCGGCGTTGCCGCGGCCGCGCACCGAACGACCATCAGGACAGGATGGCGGTTATCTGTCCCGGGCTTCTGCCGCGTCTTTCCTGCAGGGAGAAGGAAACGAGCGAACAACGATGAGGACAGTAGCGGAGGACAGGGGTGGCCGGGCGCGCCGGGACAGCGGAACCCGGCCGCCTCTTCGTCGACTCGAGCTCAGCGCACTACCGCCAGGTCGCCGGTCGGTGAACGAGTGTGCCAGATGCGAGCTCGACCTCGTCCGGCAGTTGGGCCTGCTCAAAGTGCCACGCACGAGCTTCGATGAGGAGATCGACTTTGCCCCTGAATACGCTGCCACGATCGGTGCGCACGCGTACGACGCCGACTCGCTTCCTGAGTCGTTCGCGTACCACACGGACCGGCTCCAGCAAATCGGAGTCGTCGCTGATGACGACCGCCGTGTCGTATGACTCCTCAAACGCATCGAGAAGGAGGTACGTGGCCAGATTGACGTCCGATCCCTTCTCCTTCGTGTCCCACACCAGGGCCGTTCGCGGGCCCTCGGACGGTGCGTTCACGAGCGGGCGCCGAACCTTCCAGCGCGAGAAGCTGCCCTTGTGAACCGAGACTCCCGGAAGCGAGTCGAGTGCCCGGAGATAGGCTCCTTGCCGAAGATGCTGGCTCGGATCCCACTCCACTGGCTTGACGGCCGCCGTGAAGTAGCGCACCAGGCGCACGTCGTGCTTCAGAAGCAGAAGACGACTGAAGGCCAAGATGTCGAGCCACTTGAGACGCGCCTCGCGTGGGCGCTGGCCGCGAAAGGCCGCGTAGTAGAAGTTGAAGCCGTCGACGTACACGATCGTGCGCGGATGGTGCGACAACGTCATCCCCAATTCTGGAAACGGCTCCAGATGTGCAGAAGCCGCCTTGCGGCGGCTCCGCGCCCCGGGCCGAGGCCCGAGGGAGGTGTCTCAGAGCATACCCTCGTGCAGAGTCGCTGTCACTACATGCGTGGGAATGTGAACCCGCAGGCCCGGCAGGAGCGGCTCAGGTGCCCGGCCACGGACGGGTGCTCGCTTTGACCCGCTCGTAGTCCTCGTCCAGTGCCGGCACGAGCAGCAGGATGGCGGCGATGCGGTACGTCATCTCGGTGACACAGCGCGCCTCGTCGGGCTTGAGGTAACGCCCGGGCAAGGTGCGTTCGCGGCAGCTCAGCCATTTCTTCATCACCTGGTAGCCGCCTTCGCGCTCTTCCAGACGCGAGCGGGGACGGAGCGCCGGCAGGCCAGTGGCGGGGCGATCAGGCAACGGACCTTGGGCCAGAGCTCGGCCCTGACCTCGCTGAGCAGATTGGCCGGCGACGAGCCGTCCTCGCGTTCAGGCGGCCGGCAGTGCCAGCGCCCGCTGCGTGGTGGCCGCATCGGAGACGCCGAGCGCGCGCAGGTCGTGAGCGTCGGTCACCCAGGAGTCATACGAGCGCACGTAGTAGACGAGGTCGTCGTGGTCGCGCGCCACGCACCACTGCGTATAGTCGCCCGATGCGGCGAGCTTGCGCGGCACGTGCACGAGGTCGAGCGCGTGGAAGACCTGGTTCACCGCGGCACGAGCGCCCGCGGCCGAGTCGGAGACGGCCGCGAGCACCGTCGCGCGCACGAAGCGTGACGGCGGCGTCACGTCGCCCGGCAGGCCGAGCAGACCACTGCCGTTGCCGGTGCGGTCGACCTCGAGGCCCATCAGGTCCCTTGGCTTGACCTCGGCGTTGGTCAGATTGACGTAGTTGCGCAGGTTCGTCGTGTGCCAGTCGAAGGTCGGCGAGTTGGTGAGCACCCCGGCCGGGTTGTCGTGGAACACCGGCGCGCCGCCGAGGAACTCCACGACGAGGTCCCCGCCGTGCGCGTCGTGCACGGCCAGGTGCATCGGGAAGGCGAAGTCGAGGAGCGGCTTGACCATCTCGGGCAGCGGCCGGCCGGCGGGCCAGAGCAGCCTGACCGGCGCGTTCCACACCTGCACACCGGCGAAGGCGTCGCGCACGTCCTGGACCGTGGCGCACGTGCCGAGGATCCAGGAGCCGAAGTGGATCAGATCGATGGCCGGCCCCGCTCCGCTCGCCGGCGGCGTCGTCGGCAGGTCGGTCTCAGGCAGCCAGAGAGTACCGATGGAGAGGCCGGCGTCGTTGAGGCCGTCACACGCCGCCCAGTCGAAGCCGAAGGCGTCCATCGCCACATAGCCGTGCTCGTTGGACCACGCGAGCGCAGCCACGTCGGTGCCCGTCTCCGTCGCCGACCAGCGCTGGCCGGCCGGGACGACCTGGACCCGGGACCCGAGCTCCTGGGCGAAGTCCATCGTCCTGCCGGAGACGTGGAGGTTGCTGAGCCGCACGAGACGCAGGTCGGTGCACATGGGTGGCTCCTCTGTCGGGGTGATGCCCGCGACATACCATGCTTGCCGCGGGACGCGACGCCTGCCGCATGGACACGACTGAACTGCTCGACCCGTCGCCCCTCGAGCGGGCACGTGCCTGCTGAACGGCCCTCACGGATCTCCTGATCGGCCGGCGCCTCTTCAGACGTCCTCGACGCTCGAGAGCACACGCTCGAACCGCTCGAGCGCGTCGTCGATGACTTCGTCAGTGTCGGCCATCGAGGTGTACATGCGTGAGCCGGCGAGCGTGATGAGGCCGCTGGCGGTGTAGGCCGCGCCCATCTCCTCCATCATGTGCTTGCGCGGCTTCATCTGCTGCGCGAAGCGCAGCGGGTGCTTGAGGTCGAGCAGCATCACGCCGGAGGTCTCGAGGTGGACGATCGAGCCCTGGTTGTAGGCGACGAAGGGCAGGCCGTACTTCTCGATGATGCGCTCGAGGCCGGCGGTGAGCCTGTCTCCGGCCATCCCGGCCAGCACGGGTGCGTTCGTGCGTTCCATCTCCGTGATGGCGAAGTAGCCGGCGGCGCAGCTCAGCGGGTTGGCGCTGAGCGTGCCGCCGATGTAGGCGCGCTCGCCGGTCTTGCCGCCGATGCCGCTGGCGAAGCTCGCCATCACGTCGCGGCGGCCGCCCACGCCGCCGGCCATAGGGTAGCCGCCGGTGATGCACTTGCCGAAGATGGTGAGGTCGGGGCGCACGCCGAAGTACCCTTGCGCCCCGCCCAGCCCGAGGCGGAAGCCGCTCACGACCTCGTCGAAGATGAGCAGCGCCCCGAACTCGTCGCACAGCTCGCGCACGGCCGCGTTGAAGCCGAACGACACCGGCCGGGTGCCGCTCTCGGGACCGATAGGCTCGACGATGACGGCCGCGGTACCCCCGAGCCTGCGATTCTGCTTCAGCTTGCTCCGCAGCGAGTCGAGGTCGCCGGGGAAGACCTCGCGAGTCCGCGCCGTTGAGCCGTAGGGGATGCCCTTGGCCTCGAACCGCCAGGTGCCGGGCACGTGCAGACCGTAGACCATCTGGTCGCTCCAGCCGTGGTACGCCCCGCCGAACTTGAGCACCCACTTCTTGCCCGTGAACGCGCGGGCCCCGCGGATGGCGGCCATCACGCTCTCGGTGCCGGAGCCGAGCATGCGGAACATCTCGCACGAGGGCATCAGCCGGTTGACGAGCTCCGCCAGCTTGAGCTCGTACTCGTGGAAGAGGCCGGTGACCGGGCCGGACGCCGCGACGACCTCGGCGACC
>CAYTRM010000170.1:0-6429 GCA_964440225.1 uncultured Thermoleophilia bacterium
CGCCGCCGTGCGGGTGGTCGACGGGGTTCATGGCCGTGCCTCGAACGGTCGGGCGCACGCCGCGCCAGCGGGTACGACCGGCCTTGCCGCCCGAGAGGTTCGAGTGATCGGAGTTGCTGAGCTCTCCGACCGTCGCGCGACAGGCGAGGCGGATGCGGCGAAGCTCGCCGGAGGGGAGACGGACGACGCCGTACCCCTTCTCCTTGGCCTGCAGCTGGGCGCTCGTGCCGGCGCTGCGGACCAGCTGGCCGCCGCGGCCCGGCTGAAGCTCGATGTTGTGGATGGTGGTACCCGACGGGATGTTCTCGAGCGGCAGCGCGTTGCCGGCCTTGATGTCGGCGGTGGCGCCGGACTCGACCGCGTCGCCCACCGCGAGGTTCTTGGGCGCCAGGATGTAGCGCTTCTCGCCATCCGCGTAGTGCAGCAGGGCGATGCGCGCCGAGCGGTTCGGGTCGTACTCGATGTGCGCGACCTTGGCCGGGACGCCGTCCTTGTCGCGCTTGAAGTCGATGATGCGGTACCGCCGCTTGTGGCCGCCGCCCTTGTGGCGCGTCGTGATGCGCCCGTAGCTGTTGCGGCCGCCGTGCTTCTTGAGCGGCGCGACCAGCGAGCGCTCCGGCTCGCTGCGCGTGACGTCCTCGAACGTGTCGACCGTCATGAAGCGACGGCCGGGCGAGGTCGGCCTGAATCTCTTGATGCCCATTACCTGCCCTCGAAGAATTCGATCTTGTCGCCGGGCGCCAGCTGCACGACGGCCTTCTTCCAGGCCGACGTGCGCCCCTTGGTGACTCCGCGGCGCTTCGGCTTGGGACGGATGTTCGCGGTGGAGACGGCGACGACGGTGACGCCGAACAGCTGCTGGACAGCCTGCGCGATCATCGTCTTGTGCGCGTCGGGATGCACCTCGAACGTGTACCGGCTGTGGTCGATCTGCGCGTAGCTCTTCTCGCTGATGATCGGCCGGATGATGATCTTCTCTGCTTCAACCATGACTCACGCCTCGTTCAGGGCGGCGAACGCCTTCTCGGTGAAGACCAGCGAGCGGGCGCGAAGCACCTGCTCGGTGGACAGGGCGGCCACCTCCGACGCCTCAGCGTACGGGAGGTTGCGGACCGACTTGGCGACGACGGGCTCGTCGTGCGTGACGACCAGCACCGGCGCCGCGATGTCGAGGTTGACGAGGAACTCGTCGACGGTGCGGGTGCTCGGCTGCGCCAGATCGAGGCCGGCGGCGACGAACACGCGGCCGTTCTCCGCCCGGTCGCTGAGCGCCATGGCGAGAGCCTGGCGCACGACCTTGCGATTGACCTTGATCGCGAAACTACGCGGCTGCGGCCCGAACGCGATACCCCCGCCCACACGGACCGGGGACTTGACGCTGCCGGCCCGGGCGCGACCGGTGCCCTTCTGCCGGTAGAGCTTGGCGGTGGAGCCGCTGACCTGGCCGCGCGTCTTGCTCGACGCCGTGCCCCGGCGACGCGCGGCCTGCTCGGCGCGCACGACGAGGTGGAGCGTGTTGACGTCGGCGGTCACGCCGAAGTGAGCCTCAGCCAGCTTGCGCGTCTCGAGCTCCTTGCCAGACGGATCGACCACGGTAGCGACCCCTGCGGCGCCGCGACGCGGCTCCGGGGACGCCTTCTGGGCGGCGACGGGCTTGGGCGGACGCTCCGCCACCGGCTTCTCGACCGGCGGCGCGGCCTTCTTGGCCACCGGCTTCTTGGCGGCGGGCTTCTTGGCGGCCGGCTTGTCGGCCGCGGCCTTCGCTGCGGGCTTCTTCGCGGCGGGTTTCGTCGCGGCGGCCTTCTTCGCCGGCTTCGCGGCGGCTGCGGACTTCTCCGCGGCCGGCTTGGCCTTCTCGGCGGCCGGCTTGGCGGCGGCCTTCTTGGCGGCGGGCTTCTTGGCGGCCGGCTTGGCGGCAGCCTCGTCGGAGGCGGCCGTCCCGGCCTTGGCCTTCTTGGCCGCGGGCTTGCGCGCAGCCGGCTTCTTGGCGGCCGGCTCGGTCTCGGTCTTCTCGGGCGCGGCGGCGGCCTCGACGTCTGGTGTCTGTTTAGTCTCGTCGGCGCTCACTGCTACCTACCCTTGATGACGACGACGGAGTTCTTGGCGCCGGGGACGGAGCCCTTGATGAGCAGCAGGTTGTTCTCGACGTCTCGACGGACGATCTTGAGGCCCTGCTGGGTGACGCGTCGCGCCCCCATGTGCCCACTCATGCGCATGCCCTTGAAGACACGCGCGGGGTACGCGCTGGCGCCGATAGAACCCGGCTGGCGGACGTTGTGCGAACCGTGGGTCTCTGGGCCCCGGGAGAAATTGTGCCGCTTGATGGTGCCCTGGAACCCCTTGCCCTTGCTCACGCCGGCGACGGTGACGGCCTGGCCGTCCTCGAACGCCTCGACGGTGACGGTGTCGCCGACCTTGAGGTCGCCGGCGCCGTCGAACTCCGCGAGGTGCCGCATGCCGTGCTTGAGGCCGGCCTTCCTGAGATGGCCGAGCTCGGGCTTGCTGATGTGTTTGTCTTTGCACTCCTCGAAGGCGAGCTGGACGGCCTCGTAGCCGTCGAGATCGAGGGTGCGCACCTGTGTGACGGGGCAGGGCCCTGCCTGCACGACGGTCACGGCGATCACATTGCCGTCGTCGTCGAACAGCTGGGTCATCCCCATCTTCTTGCCGATGATACCTGTCATCGCTCTACAGCTTGATCTCGATGTGGACACCGGCCGGCAGATCGAGACGCATCAGCTGATCGACGGTCTTGGGCGTCGGCTGATGGATGTCGATGAGCCGCTTGTGCGTGCGGATCTCGAAGTGCTCGCGGGAGTCCTTGTCCTTGAACGGGCTCTTGATCACGCAGTACACGTTCTTCTCTGTGGGGAGCGGCACGGGGCCAGAGATGGTCGCGCCACTGCGCTGCGCCGTTTCCACGATGGACTGCGCGCTGCGCTCGATCTGCTCCGGATCGTAAGACTTCAACCTTATGCGAATCTTCTGTTGAGCCACTCTAGCCTTCTCTGTCCTGTTCACGTGGCCGGGCGTGTCGCGCACGCGAGCGTGCTGGAAGCACACCCGGCCCAATCTGATCTGGTGCCTATTCGATGATCTTGGTGATAGCGCCGGCGCCCACAGTGCGGCCGCCTTCACGGATGGCGAAACGCAGACCCTCATCCATGGCGATCGGCGTGATGAGCTTGACTTCCATCACGGTGTTGTCGCCCGGCATGACCATCTCGACGCCCTCTTCGAGGGTGATGACGCCGGTCACGTCGGTCGTGCGGAAGTAGAACTGCGGACGATAGCCGTTGAAGAACGGCGTGTGGCGGCCACCCTCGTCCTTGGAGAGAACGTACACCTGGGTCAGGAAGTGCGTGTGACCAGTGATGCTGCCGGGCTTGCAGCAGACCATGCCGCGTTCGATCTCCTCGCGCTTGGTGCCGCGCAGCAGGACGCCGATGTTGTCGCCGGCACGTCCCTCGTCGAGCAGCTTGCGGAACATCTCGACGCCGGTGACGGTGGTCTTCATGGGCTTGTCGCGCATGCCGACGATCTCGATCTCCTCGCCGACCTTGACGATGCCGCGCTCCACACGGCCGGTGGCGACGGTGCCGCGACCGGTGATGGTGAAGACGTCCTCCACGGGCATGAGGAACGGCTTGTCGATGTCGCGCTCGGGCTCGGGAAGATACGAATCGAGAGCGTTGGTGAGCTCGACGATGCTCTTGCACCACTCGCAGTCGTCCTTGCCGCAGCCGCACTCGAGCGCCTTGAGGGCCGAGCCCTTGATGACCGGCAGATCGTCGCCCGGGAACTCGTACTCGCTGAGCAGCTCGCGGACTTCCATCTCGACGAGCTCGATGAGCTCGGGGTCGTCGACGAGGTCGACCTTGTTCATGTAGACGATGATGTTCGGCACGTTGACCTGATGGGCGAGCAGGATGTGCTCGCGCGTCTGTGGCATGGGCCCGTCGTCGGCGCCGACCACCAGGACCGCCGCGTCCATCTGGGCGGCGCCGGTGATCATGTTCTTGATGTAGTCGGCGTGGCCCGGGCAGTCGACGTGAGCGTAGTGGCGCTTCGCGGTCTCGTACTCGACGTGGGCGGTGGCGATGGTGATGCCGCGCTCACGCTCTTCCGGCGCCTTGTCGATCATGTCGAACGCGGTGAACTCAGTGTTGCCACCGCGGTTGTGCAGCACGAGCGTGATCGCAGCGGTGAGGGTGGTTTTGCCATGGTCGACGTGACCGATGGTGCCCACGTTCATGTGGGGCTTGCTGCGGTCAAACTTCTGCTTGGCCATGTCTGCTACTCCTTTTCCCGAAACCCGGAGGTTGAGGTCACACAAAAATCGGTACGGCAGCCTGCCGCACCAAAGGTCGGCAGTATACACGACGCCGGCATGCTTCGGCAAACACCGTGACGTTCACATGGGCTCACCCGCCACGCACCTTCGCGACGATCTCCGTGGCGATGGAGGAGGGGACCTCGGCGTAGTGCTTGAACTGCATCGTGTAGGTGGCCCGGCCCTGGGTGGCCGAGCGCAGATCGGTGGCGTACCCGAACATCGTCGAGAGCGGCACCGTGGCGTTGATGACCTGGGCGTTGCCGCGCGGCTCCATGCCGTCGATGTGGCCGCGCCGGGAGTTGATGTCGCCCATGACGTCGCCCATGAAGTCGGCCGGTGTGACGACCTCGACGGCCATCATCGGCTCGAGCAGCACGGGCTTCGCCTTCTGGGCCGCGTTCTTGAACGCCAGCGACCCGGCGATCTTGAAGGCCATGTCCGAGGAGTCGACCTCGTGGTAGCTGCCGTCGACCAGGGTGACTTTGATGTCGACCATCGGGTAGCCGGCGAGCACGCCGGTGCTCATCGCCTCCCGGATACCGTCGTCGACCGACGGGATGTACTCGCGCGGGACGACGCCGCCCATGATGCGGCTCTCGAACTCATAGCCGCCGCCTTGCTCGTTGGGCTCCATGTTGATGCGCACGTGGCCGTACTGGCCGCGGCCTCCGCTCTGACGCACGAACCGGCCCTCGACCTTCTCGACCTTGTTGCGCACCGTCTCGCGATAGGCGACCTGCGGCCGGCCGACGTTGGCGTCGACGCCGAACTCGCGCACGAGGCGGTCGACGATGATCTCGAGGTGGAGCTCTCCCATGCCGGCGATGATGGTCTGCCCGGTCTCCTCGTCCGTGTGGACGCGGAACGTGGGGTCTTCCTCGGCGAGGCGCTGCAGCGAGTTGCCGAGCTTCTCCTCGTCGGCCTTGGTCTTGGGCTCGATCGCGACCATGATGACCGGCTCCGGGAACTCCATCGACTCGAGGATCACCGGCTTGGACTGGTCGCAGAGGGTGTCGCCGGTGCCGGTGCTCTTGAGGCCGACGGCGGCCGCGAGCTCGCCGGCGTAGATCTCGTCGCGGTCCTCGCGATGGTTCGCGTGCATCTGCAGGATCCGGCTGATGCGCTCGCGCTTGTCCTTGCTCGAGTTGAGCACGTAGGACCCGGCCTTGAGCGTGCCGGAGTAGACGCGGAAGTACGTGAGCTTGCCGACGTAGGGGTCGACGGCGACCTTGAAGGCGAGCGCCGAGAAGGGCGCGTCGTCGGCGGTCTTCCGGGTCACCTCTTCGCCGTTCAGCTTGATCCCGGTCACCGCGGGCACGTCGATCGGCGCCGGCAGGAAGTCGACGATGGCGTCCATCAGCGGCTGCACGCCCTTGTTCTTGAAGGCGGAGCCGCACAGCACCGGTGTGATGCTGATGTCGAGCGTGGCCTGGCGGATGACCTCGCGCATGTGCGCGGGCGTGATCTCGCCGCCCTCGAGATACGTCTCGAGCAACTGGTCGTCGTGGTCGGCGACCGCCTCGATGAGCTTGAGGCGATACTCGTCGGCCAGAGCGCGGTGCTCGTCGGGGATGTCGACGACCTCGAAGTCGGTGCCGAGCTCGTCGGCGTAGATCACGGCGGTCATCTCGATGAGGTCGATGATGCCGCGGAACTCGGCCTCGCGGCCGATGGGCACCTGCAGGGCCACGGGGTTGGCCCCGAGCCGGTCGACCATCATCTCGAGGCCGCGGAAGAAGTCGGCGCCGATGCGGTCCATCTTGTTGACGAAGGCGATGCGGGGGATCCCGTACTTGTCGGCCTGACGCCACACGGTCTCGGACTGCGGCTCCACGCCGCCGACCGAGCAGAACAGCGCGATGGCGCCGTCGAGCACGCGGAGACTGCGCTCGACCTCCATGGTGAAGTCCACGTGGCCGGGCGTGTCGATGATGTTGATCTGCGTGTCGCGCCAGGCGACGGTGGTCGCGGCCGACGTGATGGTGATGCCGCGCTCCTGCTCCTGCGCCATCCAGTCCATCACGGCCGCGCCCTCATGGACCTCGCCGATCTTGTGCGTCTTTCCCGTGTAGTACAGGATGCGCTCGGTCGTC
>CAYTRM010000171.1:0-6425 GCA_964440225.1 uncultured Thermoleophilia bacterium
GTTTCCGTGGGGAGCACCCACCGAGAACTCCCCAGGGTCGGGAAGGCTCGCCCCCCGACACTCCGCGCGGAGTGTCGCCAGCGCGTAGCGCACGATCAGCTCCGCGCTCGACTCGCCGTTGGCGAGCCACACGACCCCGAGGCCGGCCTCGGGGTCAAGGGCGTAGACCGAGGAATAGCCGGGCAGTCTGCCCGTATGCCAGAGCAGCGGGCCGCCGTCCACCTCTCCGTGGAAGATACCGTAGCCGAGCGCCGAATCGGGCGCGTACGCCGCGAGCATGCCGTGCGGCAGCCGCACGTAGGCGGCGCGAAGAAGCTCGAACGAATCCGGAGAGAGCAGCGGCGCCGGATCTCCCCCGCAGCCGCGGAGCAGAAAGCGGACGAACGAGCAGAGGTCCGTCGCGCTCGCGGAGATCGACCCGTCGGCGGTAGCGCCGTTGATCCACGGCGCCGCGACCACGGGGTGCGAGCCTTGCAGCGGCCGGTCGTCGAAGGCCGAGACCCATCCGGGCGCACAGCCGACCCGCACGGCCGGCGTCAGCGCCGGAGCCGATGCCACCATGCCCAGCGGGTCGAGGAGCCGCTCCTGGAGCAGCGCGTGGAAGGTGCGGCCGCAGACGCGCTCGATGGCGAGCCCGACGAGATTGATGGCGTCGTTGGAATACCCCAGCGAGCCGACCGCGACCGGCTCGTCGACCTGCGCGAGCACGAGGGCGCTGTGCTCTGCCTCGCCGGTGAAGCACCGCCCCCACGGCAGTCCCGTGGTGTGGGTCAGGCAGTGATGGACCGTGATCTCGCCGTCGCTGGTCTCAGGAGTGAACCAGGGAAGGTACTCGGCGATGGGCACGTCGAAGTCGAGGCGGCCGGCCTCCCTCTCCTGCAGGGCCAGCACAGCGAGGAAGGTCTTGCTGCAGGAGGCGATCGGCATGATGGCGCCGGCCGGCAGCGGCGCCGAGCCGGCCGGGTCCAGCGAGCCCACAGGGATGACGGCCAGCAGCTCGTCGGCGCTCGTGACGCCCAGGACGCCGCCGACCGCGTTGTCTCCGGCGAGTGCGCCGGCCAAGACCTCGCGGATCGCGTGGGCCGTCGCGGAGTCGATGCCGTCGACAGTCCTGCCGGGCCCGGGCGTCACGGGCCGGCCTCCGCCGGCGAGAGCCAGGGCCGCACGGCGCGCAGGCGCGCGATGGCGGCCTCATCGTAGTCGAGCCCGAGTCCGGGGGCGTCCGGGACGCGCATCGTGAGCACGCCGTCCTCGAGCCGCTGCTCGAACCCGGCCGCGACCGTGTCGAGGTAGCCCATCGCCGCCGCGTCCGTGGTGTCGCTGTAGGCGGCGTTCGCGAGTCCGCCGTGCAGGGCGATCATCGCCGCGCAGGCGCCGGCGACTTCACCCATGCTGCCCACGTGGAGGGTCAACCCCGCGGCTTCGGCGACGGCGTTCACCTTGAGCGCGTTCAGGATGCCGCCGCACTTCATCAGCTTCACGTTGATGATGTCGCAGGCGCCGGCCTTCACGGCCGCCAGCGCCTCGCGCGGACCACGCACGCTCTCGTCGAGAGCGATAGGCACGTCCACGCGCTCGCGCACGAACCGGCAGGCCTCCAGGTCGTCCATGCGCACGGGCTCCTCGACGAACTCCACATCGTGGGGCTCGAGGAGCCGGATCGCCTCGACGGCGCGACGCGGCGTGCGCCAGCCGGTGTTGGCGTCGCACTTGATCTGCGCCGCCGGGCCGACGGCGTCACGCACCGCGGCGACGCGCTCGGCGTCCCTGCCCGGCGCGTCGCCGACCTTCATCTTGAAGACGGTGACACCGTGGGCGGCGCGGGCGCGGGCCTTCGCCGCCAGAGCCTCCGGCTCGTCGTAGCCGAAGGCGTGGATCAGCGGCACGGCGTTCTGCGTGCGCCCGCCGAGCAGGTCCACGACGGGCCGGCCCAGCGCCTTGCCCTGCAGATCCCAGAGGGCGAGCTCGAGGCCGGCCTTCGCCGCCTGGTTGCCGACGAGCTGCTCGAAGCCGGCCGTGATCGCCTCAAGGTCGAACGGATCGCGGCCGGTCACCATCGGCGCGAGGTACTCGCAGATCACGTCCTCCACCGTCCACAGGGTCTCGCCCGTGAATTCGTAGGCCGGCATCGCCTCGCCGTACCCGACAAGGCCCTCGTCCGTCTCTACGCGCACGATGTCGACGGGATTCGCGGCCATCGCCGAGGTGGCGATGACGTAGGGGCGCTCCATGGCCATCCAGATCGGGGTGACGGTGACGTTCGTGACTCGCATCGCCGGCCTCACTCCACCACTGACGGCGTCGAGAGGCAGCGGGGCAGGACGATGTCGTCCGGCCGGAAGTCCACGCGGTCCGGCGGCTCCTCTCCGAGCAGGTTCCGGACCAGGTAGTCCCACGATCGCTTGAGGAAGTACGGCTCGAACTGCAGCGAGTGGTTGGCGCCGGGCATCACGAGCAGGTCGAACGGCTTGCCCGCCTTGATCAGGGCATCGACCAGTCGCAGCGCCATCGCCGGATGCGTGTTGTCGTCGAGCTCGCCGTAGACGATGAAGAGCCTGCCGGCGAGCCGGTCAGCGAGCAGCGCCGCGTTGGTGTTGGCGCCGTCGTTCCCGCCGGGGAACATGGCCAGGTCCTTCTCGCACGAGTCGATGTCGTAGAGGCGCATGTCGTTGCCGGGGCACGAGGAGACGCCGACGGAGTAGACCTCCGGATGGCGGAGCATGGCGAGAGCCGTCGCCAGGCCACCCGCGGAGTGCCCGTAGACCCCGACGCGGTCGAGGTCGAGATAGGGTCGCTGCTCAGCGAGCTGCCGCAGAGCGCCCACGTGATCCCTGAGCCCGACGACATCCTCGGCCGCGCCATACGAGACCTCGTGGAAGGCGCGCGATCGGTACGGAGTGCCGAGGGCATCGAGCGTGACGACGATGAACCCCAGTTCGGCGACGGCCTGCGGATACCAGTAGTCGAACAGGTCGAACGGGTGATCCTGCTCGGCACGCACACGCACCGGCGCGTGGGTGGTCTGGCGCCATCCGTAGATGTCCTCGACCACCGGGTAGCGCTGCGCCGGGTCGAAGTCGCGCGGGTAGAACAGCGTGCCGTAGAGCGCAGTCGCGCCATCCCGCGCCTTGACGCAGAAGCGCTCCGGGCGACGCCAGCCGATCGCGTCCAGAGCCGAGACATCCGCCTCCTCGAGCACAGTGATGAGCCGCCCGTCGCAGGCGCGCAAGCGCGCCACGGGCGGCCCGCTCACGGTCGAAGCGTTGTCGACGAACACTGAGGCATCGGGCGCCACGTAGACCTCGTGGTCGGCGTCTTCCGGTGTGAGAAGCTCTGCTTCTCCGCCGTCCAGGCTCACCCGGTAGAGGTGGCGGTAGTAGGGATCGCGCCCCGGCTCGCGACCTGCGCCGAGCAGGTAGACGAAGCGCGACGTCTCATCGGTCAGCAGAACGTCGCGCACCAGCCACGCGCCGCTGGTGAGCTGTCGCTTCAGCACGCCGGTCGCGAGGTCGAACAGGTACAGGTGACCCCAGCCGTCGCGCTCGGAGAACCACAGCACCTCCCCGCTTGTCTCGAGCACCGTGGCGAGCGGCGGCAGGCCGAGCGTGGGATGCAGGTCCATCGTCGTCTCGGTGGACTCGGTCAGCACCGTGCGCGTCGTTCCGGCGGCGACGTCGTGCTCGAACAGCGTCGCCGAACGCTCACCGCGCCCCATGTGGATGAACCAGGCGCGCCGCCCGTCCCTGCTCCACCAGGCCCTGCCCATGAGCAGTGGCGACTCCCACGTGGCCGACTGCGGAGGGTGCTGAACGTCGGCAGACCGCCCGGTCTCGCAATCGACCACGACCAGCTGCGAGGTCACGACGACCGGGTCGCCGGGCCGGTTCTGACGATAGGTGAACAACTCGGGGAGGACGCCTTCCGGCGGCACGTGCCGCACCATGGGCGTCTCGGGCACGCCCCGCTGGTCGAGCTTGTGCGTCAGCACGCGGCGCGAATCCGGTGACCAGACCGCGACCGGCGGCCGCACGATCCCGTGCACCCGGTCGCTCACAGCGCTCATGTTGCCCTCGGGCGAGCCGGCGTAGTCCCAGTACGGCTCGCCGTCCGTGGTCAGCTCCTTCTCCTCGCCCGAGGCGAGGTCGCGGAGCCAAAGATCATGGTCCTTGACGAACACCGCCCGGCGACCGTCGTGAGAGGGGAGGATAGCCGGGCCGGCCGGGCCATCGGCGGAGTCGGCCGCCGCGAGGGGCACAGGCGCCGGGGCGGCCGGCGCCGACCCAGAGCGGGCGGGCCGCCGCTTGCCGCCGTCGGCATCGACGACAACGGTCTCGAGTCCCTCGGCCGTGCGTCGCCGATACGAGAAGACCCCGCCATCCAACCACTGCGGGACAACGGGGGCGTTGCAGACCAGCTTGGCGGCGTTCCAGGGCAGCAACTGCTCGGCACGACGGTATGCCTCATCGATGGACGCCATCGGCCGCACCTCCCGCCCGGACTCTTCGCCAGCTCATTTGAGACCGATCGATGCGTCTCAGGCTAGGGAAGCACAACGTCCACGGCAAGGGAGCTTAAAGACAGGTAAAACCTATCTAAAGACTGGTGTTATGGTCGCCGGCTGTAGCCAGGACGGCAGCCAGTCGCTGGCCCGCGACAAGACCGAGCTTGCGCCGGATGTTGCCGCGATGGAACTGGACGGCGGAGTGGGAGAGGCAGAGCGCTTGCGCGATCTGGTCGGTCGTCTTGCCGATCTTCACGAGATTGGCGACCTCGAGTTCGCGGCGCGTGAGGTGCGGCGCCTCGGGCGAGGAGTCCATGAGACGCCGAGCCACCGGCCGCAGGATCTCGGCGAGGTTCTCGCGGACGGCCTCCGCGTGGATGGCCTCCGGCCGGCCGTGGAGCTGGCGCTCGAGCCGGTCCAGCGTCGGCACGATCAGCGCGTTCACGTTGGCCATGATGCGGCGCTCGAGCTCCTCGCGCTCCTGCTCGAACTGCGTGAGGAGCACGCGCAGGGCGGTGTTCCTGTCTTCGAGGTCCGCCTCGAGCATGACGCGAGCGGTGATGTCGATGGCCAGTATGAAGACGACGCGCCGGTGCTCAAGCTCGCAGGAGATGGTCTGCAGAACGACGGTCTTCGGCACGCCGTCGACGTCGACCACCAGCTCTCGCCCTGATCCGTCGGATCCCTCAGACAGCGGATCGGACGCGAAGATCGCAGCGGGGAAATGGTCCTCCACCCGCATCGTCAGCAGCTCCTCACGCGAGCGGCCGAAGAACTCGAGCGCGGCGGGATTCGCGTCCAGGTACTCACCACCCTCCGCCGCCTGGACGATGATGTTGGTCGTGGCGCCGACGAGCGTCTGGTGGATGAAGGCCGTCTCCTCGAGCCGATGCTCGATCTCGCGCTCACGGGTCACGTCGCGCAGCGCACCGATCATCCGCTCAGGTCTGCCGTCGTCGTCGTAGAGGACCACGGCCTGGTCATGCACGAGGATGTACGATCCGTCGTAGCGGCGCATCCGGTACTCTTGATCCAGGTCGGTGCGCTTCGCCGCGAACAGGGCCTCCGTCTCCGCGTCCGTCCGCCGCAGATCGTCAGGATGCAGGAGATCGACCCACACCGGCGCGACGTTGCGCGCCTCGCCCTCGGGGTAGCCGAGCAGCTCGAACCAGCGGTCGCTGACGTCGCTGAAGTCGGCACCCACGTGCCAGTCGTAGAAAGCGTCGTAGCTCGCCTCGAGGAACGCCGTGAGGCGCCAGTCGAGCTCCTCGAGATGGCTGCTGGCGAGGCTGTGGCCCTCACGGGTGAATCGGTACACGGGTCATCCTTTCTCAACGACCCCGCACCAGCGCATCGCCGTGAGCGCGATCGCGGCGCTGAAGTCGACGAGGGCCTGGACGCCGACGCGCTCGTTGACGGCGTGGGCCGTCTCGATCCCGTCGGGCCCGAAGCTGAAGGTGGGCGTTCCCGCGCGGGTGAAGGTGGCCGCGTCGTGCCAGCTGTCGAGGCCGGCGGGCTTGCCCGCGCGGCCGAGCGCGCCGGCGCAGCCCAGCGCGGTCGTCACGAGCGGGTGGTCGGCCGGCATCTCGGCAGGCACGACGTCATCCGACCAGGTGAATCGAAGCGGGTGCTCGGCGAACCACGGGTCACCGGCCACGGCTCTGGTGAGGCGGTCGACCACTTCGGCCTCGACCGCCTTGCCCGTGCCGTCGCCGTCCACGTGCTGCGGAAGGTACGTGATGTCGCAGGTGACGTCGCACGAGGCGGGGATCGTCACGATCCAGGTGCCGCCGCGCACGACCGTCGGGACGATGTCACCGGGCGCGAGCAGGGGGTGCCGGTGGTCGGGGCGCGTCTTCCACTCCTCGCGGAGCGCGGCCACACCGTTCAGCACCGTCACGAGCTTCTCGATGGCGTTGACCGC
>CAYTRM010000172.1:0-225 GCA_964440225.1 uncultured Thermoleophilia bacterium
CCTTGAGGGTGACGATGGCGACCGAATCGCCTTCGTGCAGCGGCGCCGCGGTGTCGACGAGCAGCGTGACGTCCGGGTCGGAGGCGGCGGTGACGCGGCCCGCGACGGCGGCCTTCGCCAGTCGCGGCCCGATCGCCGCAGCCGCGTCGCGCACGGTGGCGCCGTCGTCGAGTTCGAGGGGGGAGCCGTCGGGGAGGGTGACGTGCAGGGTCATGCGGAGACCGG